>NZ_LZMK01000017.1:0-87874 GCF_001665865.1 Nocardia sp. 852002-20019_SCH5090214
CGGTGACCACGGCGACCGCATTCTCGAGCTTCATACGAGGTCCTTTCTGATCGGTATCGGCGTCAGACTAGTCGCCGCACCACCCACAAGTAAATAGCGGTTCGCCTCCGCGCTCGCTGGGGAGCTGGAGGCGATCCGCAGTTCGTTCCCTGGTTATACCAGCTCACGGCAATCTCACCGGGTTGTTCCGGTTGGTCGCGCAACCTGGATGTTCTGCCGAGTTCGCTATCTATCGCTGGCCGGGCAAATACTAGAACATGTTACAGTTTCGGTGGAAGCGGCGGCAACCGCCGTGGTCGGGGCCAGGGTCTCCCGCAGTGTGGCGACCGCTGCGGTGACGGCCGCGCCGCCGGTGGTCCACGCGGTTCCGGCGGGCTGGGTGGTGAGTACGACGACCACGAATCGGCCGGGCTGGGCGGGATCGGCGGACACCAGACCGGTCGTATTCAGCGTCGTGGAGTCGTCCAGCGTCATCCAGCCCTGTTTGATCGCCCAGTCCGTCCCGATGAGGGCGTCGGGGATGCCGAAGTATTGATCGGTTCCGTCGGCGGCGGTGGCACTCGCCCGATGCAGGGCGGTGAGGATCAGATCGCGCGCCGGCTGCGGGATCTCGGAACCGATGTAGCGGTAGATCCGCACCACATCCGCCGGCGTGGTGAGTGTTTCGCCCCACTGGGCCGGATCGTCCGGCGGCTCGGTGGCGCCGAGACCGATGTCCGCCGCGACACGGGAGACGATGTCGGGGCCACCGCCGGTGTCCCAGAGCGCGTCGGCGATATCGTCGTCGCTGGCCGACAACATCTGCGACAGCAGGGCGGTGGTATCCGAATCCGGCTGCCAGTTCACGCTTTTCAGCTCGTCGAGGGCGATCAGCAGTTTCACCACCGACGCGGTGTAGAACTGCTGATCGGTGTTCAGTCCTGCGAGCGTGGTCCCGGTGGTGGTGTCGACCACGTCGATCCCCACCCGACTGCCGGGTTCGGCGGCGAGGATCGCATTCTGCATCTGCTGCGCCGGCGTGTTCGGCGAAATCGGCTGGGCCGCAGCGGTGGTCGCACCGGCCGCCGCCGGCGCGACGGCGCCGACCGTGGCCGTCACCACGCCGACGGCGGCGGAACCGGGATGTGCCGCGGCGGTTCCGGTCGCTATACGAACCACCGCGATCCCGGAAATCGCGAGTACGACAGCGAATGCCGCGACAGCCAGTGCGCACCGGCGCGGACGACCGGACGGAATGCTCATATCTTCCAGAAACCGCGCGCAGCTGTGTGCAGCTCGAGGGCCGGTTGGTAGAACGCTGTCGGTTCACCGTGCGGTCGCTTTCGGGCGTGTTGGTGGACTCGGGCCCGTTCCCTGCGCCACGATCGTCGGGTGACCAAGACCTCCTACCACCACGGAGATCTGCGAGCCACGCTGCTGACGGCGGCGGCCGAGCAGATCGCTGCCGACGGTGTCGACGCGGTGTCGCTGCGAGCGCTGGCGCAGCGCGCCGGCGTCTCCCATGCCGCGCCCGCTCACCATTTCGGCAATCGGCAGGGCCTGCTCACCGCACTCGCGATCCGCGGATTCGAGCTGCTGGCCGAGGAATTGCGCGGCTCTCGTGACGATTTCCGGGAGATGGCGGTCGCCTACATCCGCTTCGCACGGCGCCACCCCGGACATTTCGACGTCATGTTCCGCCACGACCTGCTGCGCGTCGACGATCCTGAGCTGATCGCGGCCCGCACCGTATCCGGCGAGGAATTGCGTTTCGGGGTGGCCCAATTGGGTGTCGCGGAATCCGCGCGACCGGCGACCGAGCTGGCCGCCTGGTCGCTCGTGCACGGCTTCGCGTCGCTGTGGCGCGAGGGCGCGCTCACCGATTCCGATCTCGGCGGCGCCGATCCCGAACAGCTGGCCCGGCAGATGGTCGCCACCGTCGACTTCGTCGGTGCGAAAAAGTAACGACTACAACATATTTCGACTCAGCGCTCGTGGACCATCTCGGCGACCCGCCGCTGAGCTTCGGTCGCGTCGGTGTCCACGACGGCATCGGTGGTGGCGGTTTCGCTCCGGCCCGCGAGCAGATCGCGGATTTCGATCAGCAATTCGGTTTGGGTCGGGACGGCCTTCTTCTTGCGGCTGAACCGTTTCTGCAAGGTGTTCATCGGAAGAATGAGCACGAAATACAACACCGTCGCCACCATGAGGAAATTGATTCCCGCACTGACGATCGGGCCGACGGCGATGAATGTGGCCGGTTTTCCGGCGACCAGTTGCACGCCCAATCCGAGCTGCCCGTTGGTTCCCACGACCGCCAGCAGTGGCTCGACGATTCCCTTCGTCACCGAGGTGACGATCGCGGTGAAGGCCGTACCCATCACCACCGCGGTCGCCAATTCGATGACGTTGCCGCGCATCAGGAAGTCTTTGAACCCTTTGAGCATCTCAGCCTCACGATCGATCCGAACACATCAACGCTGTCTCGGACCGGCAGTCTAACGGCGAGCAGCGAACCAGCAGCAACTCGATGTGGGCTCGATCACGTGTTCGGATCCGAATCCGTCGGTGCCGGACGATACTCTTTCCTGCGTGGCCGAGAATTCGCCGGAGCTTTATCGAGAACGCCATTCGCGGGTGTCCACGGGCGCGATCGTATGGCAGCGGCAGGTAACGGGGGAGTCGGCCACGGTGTTGCCGGACGGCTGTATGGATCTGCTGTGGCTCGGTGGCCGGTTACTGGTGGCCGGGCCGGATACCCGCGCCTACCACAGCGGTGCCGCCGCGCAGACCGTGTACGGGATTCGCTTCGCGCCGGGTACGGCTCCGGCCCTGCTCGGCGTTCGTGCGCCGGAGCTGCTGGATCGCCGGGCCGAACTCGACGAGGTGTGGTCGTCGCGGCGGGCCCGCGCCATGGCCGACGTGGTCGCGGCGGCGCCGGATCCGCTGCGCGGACTCGAGGAGGTGGCCCGGCGCTGTGCGGCGGTGACCGCCCCGCCCGACCCGGTGGTGGCGCAGATCGTGCGCCGGCTGGACGCGGGGGAGACGGTCGCGGCCACGGCCGACACGCTGGGCCTGGGCGCGCGACGACTCCATCGGCTCTCGGTCGCGGCCTTCGGATACGGGCCGAAGATGCTGGCCCGCGTGCTGCAAATGCGCCGGGCTCTGGATCTGAGCCGCACCGGCATCGGTTTCGCCGAGACCGCGGCGCTGGCCGGATATGCGGATCAAGCCCATATGAACCGGGAGATCCGGGCCCTGACCGGGCGATCTCCCGGCCGTATCCGAGGGGCCGCCGCGCGCGCCGAGGAGTATCAGCTCAGCGGCGCGTAGAGGTCGACGCCGTTGCCGTCGGGATCGTGCACGGTGGCGTAGCGCTGGCCCCACACGGCGTCGAAGGGCTTTGCCTCCCCCTGGTATCCGGCCGCGACCAGTTCGTCGAACAGCGCGTCGACCTCGGCCGCCGAACCGCATTCGACGGCCAGTCCGATCCGGCCCGCCGCGGCGTTCCACTGCCGCGCGACGCCGGCGTCCTGTGCGATGTTCTCCTCCGAGTCGAGCATCAGCCGGAATCCGCCGGGTAGCGGAGCTTCCACGTGCCCACCACCGACGACCTCGCCGAATTCGAGACCGAGTCGCCGGTAGAAGTCGAGTGCGGCCGTCAGATCGGAGACGACCACGCCGATTGCGTTGAGTTGAGGTGCCATGGCGTCACCGTAGAGCGCCGCGGCCGGTGTCGTCTTGAACGAATCGGACGGCGTGGCTGGGTTTGTCACAATTCGGGATCGAAGGCCCGGTGACCAGGATCAATCTATTACCGCAACGTGCTGACCACCACAATCGGAGTGAATTTCGGTCGGAACGCTGGTCGGAGTGATTAGCGTTTCCCACAACGTGTTCGGGGACGCGAATCAGGGCAGGAGGGATATGGGTACCGACCAGACATTGCTGCATCGTTTCGTGATCTCGCAGATGACCGACGCCGGGATCGATCGTGACCGACTGCTGCGCGAATGCGAACTACCGGAATGGACACTGGCCGGCGAAGGCGTTCATGTGCCCGCGCGGGTCTTTTCCCGGTTATGGGAGATCGGTGAGAATTGGCTCGACGATCCCGATGTAGCGCTGCACGTCGCCAGCAGATATCAGCTGGCCGCCACGCGGCTCTACGACTATCTGTTCGCCAGCGCGCCGACCGTGGGCGCCGGACTGGCGACCTGTGGCCCGTACGTCACCGCGGTCACCACCAATCATCGCTTCGATCTGGTGGTGGAGAACGAGGCCGAGACCACGCTGTACCTGGACATGATCGAGGGCGACGGGCGTGGGCGCGAACTGGTGCAGCTGTGGGGACTGGTCGCCGTGCTGACCCGCGCCCGCCGCGTGGTGGCCGCGCCGTTCGACCCGGTCCGGGTATCCCTGCGACAGCCGGCTCCGCGTCGCCGGGAGACGTTCGCCGAGGTATTCGGTTCGGCGGTGGTGGAATTCGGTGCCCCGGTGGATTCGATGACCTTTCGGTCGGCCGATATGGATCTGCCGCTGACCACCGCCGATCCGGTGCTCGCGGAGGTGTTGCAACCGCTGGCCGCCGCGTTGCCGCCACCACCGCCGCTGGCCTCGGCCTGGCCGGAGCGGGTATCGCGGGCGTTGGCCGATGCCTTCACCGACGGTGAGGTATCGCTCGAGCAGGTGGCACGGCGGCTCGCCATCAGTCCACGCACCCTGCAGCGGCGGCTGTCCGAGGCCGGGACCACGTGGCGGCGCGAATTGGATCGAGCCCGCCTGGCCCGGGCCCAGGCCGCGGGCCCGCTGAGCCGGGAGCGGCAGGCGGCATTGCTCGGTTATGCGGACGCCGGCTCGATGCGGCGTGCGGCGCGGCGCTGGTCGATGGTGGCGCACACGCGCACTGCGGGATCGGCCGACTGCCAGGCCTGATTCACCGGATGCGGCCCCTGATCGGGATGCGGCCCCTGATCGCGGGGCAGGCGTGGCCGCGGAGCGCTTCGCTCGATCACCGGCCTCGGCGTGCGTGGGAAGCGACCGACGCCGGGGTGGGTGATCGAGCGGCACCGCGGGCCGCGCTATGCCCGCAGATTGCTCGCCGCGATACTCCAGAACGTATGCCGGTCCAGCGCCTGGAAATCCCAGCTCTCGGCGATGGCGTGGGAAGTGGCGACGATGGCCGGTACGTCGAAGTCCTCGCGGGTCGCCGTGCCCTTGGCCTCCAGTTCGGCGATCACGTACTGGGTGGCGGTTTCGAAGGTGTACAACACGGTGCTCTCCCATCGGTCGTAACTACACATCCGGAACGCGCTGCGCGTACTTTGTCAGTCTTGTCACGCTGTCACAATCGGGCCAGCGCCGAACGCGCCACATCCGGGCAAATGTGCCATTTTCACATTCTGACGGCCGCGAGGAATCTGCGTGAGAATTCTGTACCCGCAGGCGGTTTCGACCAAACTTTTCATCGAAAGTGTAGCGCCGCCGGCAAGAGTCCGGCGGCGAGCAACTCATCGGCAAAGCAGTGGCGAACCACTAACCGGTCGGTTGCGCGAGGACATCCTCGTAGCGGAATTCCTGTGCGATCCCGGTGCCGGCGGCATGGGCGGCCTCCTCGCGCTGCCGCAACTCGACGCGGCGGATCTTGCCCGAGATCGTCTTGGGCAGTTCGGTGAACTCGATCCGCCGCACCCGCAGATACGGTGCGAGGTGATCGCGCGCGTATTCCAGGATGGCCCTTGCGGTTTCGCGGTCCGGCTCCCAGCCCGCGGCCAGCGTGACATACGCCTTGGGTACGGCCAGGCGAGTGTCGTCGGGCTGCGGCACCACAGCGGCCTCCACGACCGCCGGATGCTCGATCAGCACACTCTCGAGTTCGAACGGGGAAACCTTGTAATCGGAGGATTTGAACACGTCGTCGGTGCGGCCGATATAGGTGATGTAGCCGTCGTCGTCGCGCGCCGCCACATCACCGGTGTGGTAGTAGCCGCCTTCCATCACCGCCGCATTGCGTTCCGGGTCCTGGAGGTAACCGTTCATCAGGTTGACCGGGTGGGCACTCAGATCCAGGCAGATCTCGCCCTCCTCGGCGGGCGCGCCGGTGACGGGGTCGACCAGCACCACCGGCACCCCGGGCATGGGGCGGCCCATCGAGCCGGCCTTGACCGGTTGCCCGGGGGTGTTGGCGATCTGCAGCGTCGTCTCGGTCTGCCCGAATCCGTCCCGGATGGTCAGTCCCCAGGCGTTTTCCACCTGTGCGATCACGTCGGGGTTGAGTGGTTCACCGGCGCCGAGGATTTCGCGCAGGCCGGCCGGGCGCTCGCCGAGGTCGGCCTGAATCAGCATGCGCCACACCGTCGGCGGCGCGCAGAAGGTGTTGACCTCCGCGCGGCGGAGCTGACCGAGCAGCGCCTCGGCGTCGAACCGGCCGTAGTTGTAGACGAAGATCGTCGCCTCGGCGATCCAGGGCGCGAAGAAGCAGCTCCAGGCGTGTTTCGCCCAGCCCGGCGCGCTGATCGCGAGATGCACGTCGCCCGGTCGGACGCCGATCCAGTACATGGTGCTCAGATGTCCGACCGGATAGCTGGTCTGGTTGTGCTGCACCATCTTCGGCTTACTCGTGGTGCCGGAGGTGAAATAGACCAGCAGTTCGTCGCCCACCTGCGTCACGGCGGGGAAGGGGCCCGCCGATTCCACCTCGGCGGCCTCCGCGTAGTCGTGCCAGCCCTCGACCGGACCGCCGACCGCGATGCGCCGATAGTCGCCGGGGACCTCGTCGAATTTCGCGGTGTCGCGGGCGTTGGTGATGACGAAACGCACCGCGCCCCTGGAGATCCGGTCGATCAGATCGGCCGGCCCGAGCGCACCCGTGGTGGGCATGACCACCGCACCGAGTTTGGCGACGGCGAGCATCGACTCCCAGAGCTCGACCTGGTTGCCCAGCATCAGGATCACCCGGTCACCCTGGCGCACACCGAGTTCGGCGAGCCAGGTCGCCACCCGATCCGAGCGCTGCGCCATCTCGTCGAAACTCACCCGCAGTTCGCTGCCGTCCTCCTCGACGATCCACAGCGCGGTGCGGTCGTTGCCGCGCGCGATGACGTCGAACCAGTCGACGGCCCAATTGAATTCGCCGGTCAGCCGGGGCCAGTGGAACGTCCGCACCGCGGTGTCGTAGTCGGTCGCCAGCTCGACCAGCCGGTCGCGCGCCTGGCGATACAACTCGGTGTTGGACGTCATCACTGCTCTCCTGTCTGTTGCTGATCCTGCTCCGGCACGCCGAACAGGCGGACCGAGGTCGCGCGGATATCGACCTTGCGCACCTTGCCGGTGACGGTCATCGGGAATTCCTCGACGACGTGGACGTGGCGCGGAATCTTGTAATAGGCCAGGCGACCGCCGCAGAACTGGGCCAGCGTCTGCGCGTCCAATGTGGCTGCGCCCTCGCGCATCCGGATCCAGGCCACCAATTCCTCGCCGTATTTCGGATCCGGGATCCCGACCACCTGGGCGTCCAGGATGTCGGGGTGGGTGTAGAGGAATTCCTCGATTTCGCGCGGGTAGATGTTCTCACCGCCGCGAATCACCATGTCCTTGATCCGGCCGGTGATCGCGACGTAGCCGTCGTCGTCCATGGTGGCCAGATCCCCGGTGTGCATCCAGCGGGCGGCGTCGATCGCCTCGGCGGTCTTGTCCGGATCGTTCCAGTAGCCGAGCATCACCGAATATCCGCGCGTGCACAGCTCGCCCGGCTCACCTCGCGGAACGGTCAGTCCGGTGTCGGGATCGACGATCTTGATCTCGAGGTGCGGTCCCACCCGGCCGACCGTGGCGGTGCGCTGGGTGATGGTGTCGTCGCGGCGGGTCTGAGTGCTCACCGGCGAGGTCTCGGTCATGCCGTAGCAGATGGACACCTCCGCCATGCCCATCCGCTCGATCACCTGCTTCATCACCTCCACCGGGCACGGTGAGCCGGCCATGATGCCGGTGCGCAGCGAACTCAGGTCGAAGGATTCGAAGTCCGGATCGGCCAGTTCGGCGATGAACATCGTCGGCACCCCGTACAGCGAGGTGCAGCGTTCCTCGGCGACCGCGGTGAGCGTGGCCCGCGGCTCGAAGGAAGCCGCCGGAATCACCATGGCCGCACCGTGACTCGTCGCCGCCAGATTGCCCATCACCATGCCGAAGCAGTGGTAGAACGGCACCGGGATGCAGATCCGGTCGGCCTCGGTGTAGCCGCACAATTCGCCGACGAAATAGCCGTTGTTGAGGATGTTGTGGTGCGACAGCGTCGCGCCCTTGGGGAAACCCGTTGTACCCGAGGTGTATTGGATGTTGATCGGATCGTCGGCGGCCAGTCGCGCTCCGGCCTCGGCGAGGCGCGCGGGATCGGCGGCGCGGCCGGCGGCGACCAGCGCCTCCCATTCGGCGCTGTCGAACAGGACCACCTGCTCCAGATCCGGGCATTCGGGCCGCACCCGGCCGATGATCTCGGCGTAGTTCGAGCTCTTGTGCTCTCGCGCCGCGATCAGCATCCGGATCCCGGCCTGGGTGATCACGTAGCGCACTTCCTCGCTGCGGTAGGCCGGATTGATGTTGACCAGGATCGCGCCGATCTTCGCGGTGGCGAACTGCACCAGCGTCCACTCGGCACGATTGGGCGACCAGATGCCGACCCGATCGCCCTTGCCGATCCCCGCCTCCAGCAGACCGAGTGCCACGGCATCGACCTCGGCGGCGAATTCGCGGTAACTCCAGCGCACTCCGGTCACCCGGTCGACGAGTGCGTCTCGATCACCGTGGATGGCCACCGTGCGATCGAGATTGGCCCCGATCGTCTCGCCCAGTAGCGGTGCATCCCATACCCCGTGCGTATAACTGACCGGCCGGACCCGGCCCATACTCGCGCTCACACATATAGGATTCACGTCACACTTTGCTCTCCACCACCCCCGGAAAGGGGTAGCGCCGATGGCCTCCGCCGATCTGCTCCGCCCGCGCGACGTCGATGCGTTGCGGGCCGAGTTGCGGCAGGTCTCGGCCCTGTCCGGGATGCCGGTGGTGTTCGGCGGCGAGGTCTGCGACGGGGCGCTGATCCTGAGCGAGTTCTTCGGCACGCGCACCGCCGCGATGCGCGGACTGGTGGTATCCCCCACCTCGGGGGTGGGCGGTGCGGCCGTGGCCAGCCGGCGTCCGACATCGGTCGCGGACTACCGGGCGGCGGCGACCATCACCCATCACTACGACGGTCCGGTGTCGATGGAGGGACTGCGCGCGGTGGTCGGGGTACCGGTCGTGGTGGACGGGAGTTCCCGGGCCGTACTCTACGTCGCCAGTCGCGAACCGGGGCCGATCGGCGATCGGATCGCCGAGCTGGTGTTGCGGTCGAGCCGGCGCCTGGCCGTGGAACTGGCGGTGCGCGACGAGGTGGACCGGCGGCTGCGCCTGCAGGCGACGCGCGGGACCTCCGAGGCCACCACCGGCCTCGCGCCGGATGCCGTTGTCGCGGAACAGCTTCGGGATCTGCACGCCGAGGTGCGCGGGATCGCGCAGACACTCACCGATGCCGAGGCGCGCAAGCGGTTGCGCGCGGTATCGGACACCCTGGTGCGGTTGATGGGCGGGCCGGAGGAGACCGTGGCCGCGGACTCCGCGCCCGCACTGTCTCCGCGCGAACTGGACGTGCTGTCGTATGTGGCCCTCGGTTGCACCAATGGTGAAGCGGCACAGCGGCTTTCGCTGCGCCCGGAAACGGTGAAGAGCTATCTGCGCAGTGCGATGACGAAACTCGGCGCGCACACCAGGCACGAGGCGGTGGTCCGGGCACGGCGGTGCGGGCTGCTGCCGTGATGCCGCGGGCGGTGATCCGGCCCCGGATACGCGACTGCCGGCCCGGAAATCCGGACCGGCAGGTGCTGTGTTCCGCTCGCCGCGGCGGCGGTGTGACCGTGGTCGGTGTCGACTAGGCCTGCGGCTCGACCAGCTGGATGTCGAGCTCGATGGCGACCTTGTCGCTGAGCATGGCGGTGGGCAGGGCCGGCGCGACGTCGAATTCGCTGCGCTTGATGGTGCCGGTGGCGGTGAATCCGGCGTGGCGGCTGCCGTCCTGGAACTGCTGCAGGCCGCCCCACTCCACGTCGAGGGTGACCGGCTTGGTCACGCCACCGAGGGTCACCTCGCCGGTGACCTCGAACTCCTCGGCGACCCGCACCGGCTCGACGGCCTTGAAGTGCAGGGTGGGGCGCTCGGTGACGTTGAGCAGCTCGGCGCTGCGGACGTGCTCGTCACGCTGGGAGTTGCCGGTGTCGAACGAGTCGAGGTAGATGGTGGCCTCGATGGTGGCCGCGCCGGAGGCGTCCACGACGAAGCTGGTCTCGAAGTTGTTGAAGCGGCCGCGGACCTTGGAGATGCCCAGGTGGCGGACGGTGAAGTTCACCGAGGAGTGGGCGGGGTCCAGGGCCCAGGAACCGGTAGCGAGAGTGGTCTGCTCGGAAGTGGTCATGTCCACCAGATTTTCGGACCATGGTCCGGTTAGCCACACCGCGGTTATCCTGGGACTGGCAGGGCGTGGATAACAAGGCCCGGACAGATACAGGATGGTGTGGTGGCACGATCGGAATTCGGCGAGTTTCTCATCGCGCGGCGGGCCCAGTTGCAGCCCGAAGATGTCGGTTTACCGGCCGGGCGCCGGCGGCGGACCCCCGGACTGCGGCGCGAGGAGGTCGCCGCGCTGGCCGGGGTGAGTGTCGATTATCTCGCCCGCCTCGAACAGGGTCGCGACACCAATCCTTCCATGGCGGTGCTGGGGGCGCTGGCGGAGGCGCTGCGGCTCAACGAGGTCGAACGCCACCATTTCGGCAATCTCGCCGTCGGCATGGAACACGCCCGCGAGTGCCCATCCTCGGGTCAGGCACGGGAACAGGTCACCGACACCGTGCAGGCCGTGCTGGATGCCATGCATCCCACGCCCGCCTTCGTGGCGGGCCGGTGGCTCGACATCCTCGCCTGGAATCCGGCATGGCGCGATTTCGCCGAACCGCTGGGACTGCTCGACGACGTCGCCGAACACAATCTGGCCACCTACTTCTTCGCGCACCCGGAGGCGCCGCAGCGGTGGCGGGACTGGCCGATCGCCGCGGAGATGATGGTGTCGACGCTTCGCTCGGCGCGCACGCACTGGCCCGACGATCCCGGACTCGACGCGCTGGTCCAGGGATTGCACCGATTTCCGGAATTCTCCTGCCGCTGGCGGGAACACCGGGTCACCGAATTCCGGTCCGGTGCGCTGCATATCGAGCATCCGCAGCGCGGCGACGTCGAGGTCGAGATCCAAAGCCTCAGTCCGGCAATCGATCAGAGCGTGCAGGTGTGGCTGGTCGACCGGCGCGCCGTGCGCAGTCCGGCACTGCGGCTGGTGAACGAATAACTCGCGCTCGGAGGATTCTTGCGCGCCCGAGTCGGCTCAGCTGTCGATCGGGACACGGAATCCGCGGTCCGCGACTCGTGAGACACCGATCACGCATAATCCAACGTGAGGATTCCTGCCGGCCGGTGTCTATCGATTCGAGCAGCGGAGGAGGTGCTGTGTGACCGAGGCGGCAGCGGCACCCGAGGCAGCGCTGGACGACGCCACCCTGACCGGGCGGGCACGTGACGGCGATGTCCGGGCTTACGAGCAACTGGTGCTGCGCTATCAGGGAGCGATGTTCCGGTTGGCGGCACGGATGCTGGCCGATCGGTCCGAGGCGGAGGACGTCATCCAGGAGGTTTTCCTGACCGCCTGGCGTCGCCTGGCTCAACTGCAGGACGACAGCGCGTTCTCGGGGTGGTTGTACCGGATGACCACCAATCGCTGCCTCAACGTCATCCGGTCCCGGCCGGACCGCACCGACGTGGATCCCGATTCCACCGAATCGCCACAGCGTGCGACCCAGCCCGAACACGCGGCACAGGTGCACAGCCAGATGGCCGCGCTCACCGCGGCGCTACAGCGGCTGACACCCGAACAGCGCGCCTGCTGGCTGTTGCGGGAGGTGCACGGCCGCTCCTACGAGGAGATTGCCGAGATCGTCGGCACCAACACCACCGCGGTTCGGGGGCGGATCGCCCGAGCCCGGGCGCAATTGGCGGAGGTGATGAAGCCGTGGCGCTGACGGAGTTGACCGAAAGCGACTACACGCTGCCCTGCGGACGCAGCGTCGAACAGGTCTGGGACCGCCTCGATGCCGTGGAGGCGGGCCTGGCCGACGAACACGAATCGGACTGCCCGCACTGCGCGGCCGCGCGCGAGAGCCTGCTCACGCTGCGTGCCGCCACCCGTGAACTCGTCGACGAGCCGGACCCACCGCCGCCCGCGATGTTCGACCGGATCATGTCCGCGGTGCGGGCGGAAGTCCGGCGCGGCCGGATGGTGAGCCTGGCGACTCCCCATCCGGGCTCGGTCGAGGTCAGCGAGCAGGCGATCGCTGCGGTGCTGCGCTATGCCGCCGACACCGTGGCGGGCGTGCGCGCTCGCAGCTGCCGCATCGACGACCACGGACCCGATGCCGACGGCGGCCACGCGATCACGGTTTCGCTCTCGATCTCGGTCCGGCACGGCGACACCGCGGTGGAACGCGTCGTTCCGCAGGTTCGCGAACGGGTCCGCGCGGCGGCCACGGCCCGCGCCGGTCTGGCGCTCGAGCGGCTCGACATCACCGTGGTGGATGTCTACCAGGAGGAGTCGTGAGCGCGGGATTCGCGGAGAAAGCGGAATATATCGCCTCCGATGCGGTAATCGCTGCAGTAGCGGCTCGGGCCGCGACCTCGGTTCCCGGGGTGGCGCGGCTCGAGCCCGGTGTCCTCGGTCTGCTCGGCCACCTCGCCCGGACGGGGCGGCAGTGGTGGAGCAGCCAGGACATCGCACCCGGCGCGGGCGTGCGCGTCCGTCACAGCGGTGGCTGGCTGAAGGTGCAGGTCGACCTGTCGGTGACGGGCGGATGTCACGTCGGCGAGGTCGGGCAGGCGGTACAGCAGGAGGTGGTCCGGATGGTCGCGCAACAAACCGGGATGGTCGTCGACGCGGTGTCGGTGGCGATTCTGGACATTCAACCGGATGCGTCGTGACGGACGTGAGCGAGGACGAACTGGCCGGCGAGATCGTCACCGCGATCGAATCGGTGGCGGGACTGCATCCGGCCGTGCCGCCGGGCGTCGCCCTCGCCGATTGGGTGCCGCGGCTGGGGCCGCGCTCGGCGGTGGACGTGAGCCCGGAGATCGTCGAGATCCGGGTGACGGCCTCGGCGCTGCCGCTGCCACCACTGCTGGACAAACTCGCGGCGGCCGTGGGTGAGCTGCTGGCCGCCACCCGGTGGGCCGGTGCGCGGCTGCGCATCGTGGTCACCGATTTGGACGCGGACGTCTTCGACGCCGCGGTTACCTAGATCATCGGTCTCGCCCGTGACATTTCGCCGTCGGCGGGGTCGTATCAGTGCAGGTTCGTTATCCGCTGTACCGCAAGGGAACTGAACTGGAGGTAATCATGACCAGCACGACAGCCGGTAAGGGCGCGGAGAACGCCAGGGCCGAGACGGGTAGGGACACCGGCGCCGGTCCGAGCCAGGGCGGAGCGGCTGCCAAAGCCCCCGCCCGGACCAGCAGCGCGCTGGTCAGCGAACAGGGCACCACCAGCATCGCCGATGTTGTCGTCCAGAAGATCGCCGGATTGGCGACCCGCGAGGTGCGCGGGGTGCACGACCTCGGTGGTGGCGCGGCACGCGCGTTCGGTGCCTTCCGCGATCGCATCCCCGGTGCGTCGGCCAGTGTGGGACAAGGGGTTTCGGTCGAGGTCGGGGAGACACAGGCGGCGGTGGATCTGGAGATCGTCGTCGAATACGGCGTCTCCATCGCCGAACTGGCGCGCGCGGTGCGCCGCAATGTCATCACCGCGATCGAGCAGATGACCGGTCTCGAGGTGGTCGAGGTGAACATCAACGTCAACGACGTCTTCATCGAAGAGGACGAAGATCAGCCGCCGGTCCGCGAACGGGTGCAGTGATATGAACGCCACCACGATCTGCCTGATCTTCGGTCTGTCCCTCGGATTCGCCGCGGCGTTCGGCGGATTCGGGGCCTTCGCGGTGGTGCTGATCTTCGGCGCGCTGGGACTGGTGATCGGCCGCTGGCTCGACGGCCATGTCGACCTGTCCGGTCTGATCCGCTCGGCGCAGGATCGGGGCCGGAAATGAGCGCCGCCGCGGAGACGGCGGCGGCACCGCGTCTCTCCGCGGCCGAGTTCCGGGGACGCACCACCGTCTCCGAGCGCGCGGTCCGGCGCTTGGCGGCCCGGGCGGCGCGTGAGGTCGACGGTGTCGCCGCCGGCCCCGAGGTGTCCGCGCGGGTGACGGCCGATACCGCCGTGCTGCGGGTACGACTGCCGGTCGATTATCCGATGCCGGTCGCGGTGGTCACCGAGGCGTGCCGCGAGCACCTGATGCAGCGCACCCACGAACTGTCCGGGCTCGTGGTTCCGCGGGTGGACATCGAAGTCTCCGAACTGGTCAACACGATCGAACCCGCCGGGGGCCTGCGATGAACCGCAGGCCCCGGCGCATCACCCCGGCCGTGCTGGTCGCGGTGGCGTTGCTGGTGATCGCGGTCCTCGTGGCGGTGTCGCTGATCCAAAACCTCGGCAACACGAAGGAATTGGTGTCCTACCACAGCATCGCGGTGCACCTGCACGAGACGACCTGGCACAGCTATTGGGTCCTCGGTGTCGGCATCGGGCTCGCGGTGCTCGGTGCGGTGCTGGTGCTCGCGGCGTTGCTGCCCGGGCGCCGCGTCGTGGAGGCGCTGGACGCCGAGGAGGGGATGGACGCGGGCATCACCCGGCGCAGTCTCGACGGCGCCCTCAACGATGCGGCGAGTTCGGTCGCGGGACTCGAAGCGGCGCGAGTTCGCCGGAGCCGCAAGAACATTCGAGTCAGCGGCCGCGCCGCCCACCCGGACCACGCCGATCTGGAGCAGACGGTCAACGCGACGGTCGGCGACCGGCTCGCCCGCATCGGCCCGAAATCCGCCCCGCCGGTCAGCACCCGCCTGCGCGCGGCCCAGCAGCCGGAGCGGGTGGACAAGCGAGTGCATGTCCGCAAGGAGGTGTTGTGAGCGACAATCGCGCAGCGGCTCGCGACGCCGACCGGGTGCGGGTGTCCCGCAAGTCACAGGAGGTGTTGTGAGCGACAATCGCGCAGCGGCTCGCGACACCGACCGGGTGCGGGTGTCCCGCAGATTACGGGAGGTGTGGTGAGTTCGAGTTCGGCCAATCGTCCGGCGCGGCTCAATCGGGCGTTGCTCGCGCTCATCGGGCTGGCGCTGATCCTCGCCGGCGTCTATGCCATCCTCGCGTACGCGGGCGTGCTGCACTGGGTCGATCGGGATGCGCCGCTGGTGCCCGGGACCGCCGAGCCGTCGCAGTGGGTGTTCGTGGCGGTGGTAGCGGGCGCGGTCGTCGTGGGCTTGGCGGCGTTGCGGTGGCTGGCGGCGCAGTTCGCCCGGCTGCCGGCGCGGATGCGCTGGCATATCGGCACGGTCGGCAATACCGGTGAGACGCTGATGGATTCGAATGTCGCCGCCGCCCCGGTGGCGACCGATATCGAGTCCTACCCGGAGGTGCGCTCGGCGCAGGCCAGGCTGTCGGGGCCGGGCCGCGCACCGCACCTGCATCTGGTGGTCACAGCGGAACCCGATGCGGATCTGACCGCGCTGCGCCGGCGCATTCTCTCCGAGGCGGTGAGCCGGCTGGAGCAGGCGCTGGAGGTGGATACCGTACCGGTGTCGCTGGAATTGCGGCTCGCCGATCGCGGCCGCACCGCGCGGGCGAGGTAGCGGCCGTTCAGACGAGGGGCCCGAGAACCCGCTCGACATAGGCGTTGGCGAAGCGCCCCTTCGGGTCCAGCCGCCGTCGCACGTCCTGGAACCGATCCCAGTGCGGATAGCGCCCGCGCAGTGTTTCCGCGGTCTGGAAGTGTCGCTTACCCCAGTGCGGACGGCCGTGGTAGCGATCGAAAATCGCTTCGCAGGCACGGAAATACGGTTCGTAGTCCATACCTCGGTACTGGTGTACGGCGATGTAGCAGGTGTCGCGGCCCCCCGCGGGGGACAGGAACGCGTCGTCGGGCGCCACGAACCGGACCTCGGTCGGCATCGGCGAATCGAACTGCTGCCCAACGGCTTTGATTTCGCGAATGGCGTCGGCAGCATATTCGCGCGGGATGGCGTATTCCATCTCGGTGAAGCGAAACAGCCTGGGGGAGGCGAACACTCGATAGGAGCGGTCGATCTGGCGGCGGTAGCTTCCGGCGTAGGCGGCGCCCCGGTGGATCCACGGAATCAGATTCGGCTGCCGGCGCGCGAGGCGGCACAGCGCATCGAAGGTGTGGTTGGACATGAGGATGTCGGCGAACCAGTCCACGGCCTTGGCGCGCGGTTGTTCGGCCAGCGGGACGCGATTGTTGCGCTTGGTCATCGCCAGCGGGCTGTGCGCGAACATGTAGAACTCGAAATGCTCGTTGCCGTCGACGAATTCGTCGAGTTCGGTCAGCACCTCCTCGACCGGTACGGGCCGCTCGATGCCCTCCAGGACGAACGAAGGCACCAGTTGCAGCGTCACTGCGGTCACCACACCGAGGGCGCCGAGATTCACTCGTGCCGCGCGCCAGCCGTCGGGGTCGCCGCGCTCGTCGAGTTCGACCACACTGCCGTCGGCGAGCATCAGTTCCACCGAGTGGAGTGCGGCGGAGATGTTCTGCAGCGCCGCGCCGGTGCCGTGGGTCGCGGTCGCGGTCGCCCCGGCGATCGACTGCACATCGATGTCGCCGAGGTTGGGGAAGGCGAGACCGAGCGGGTGCAGGGCGGTGCTCAGCGCGTTCAGGGTCGCGCCCGCCTCCGCCCGGACCAGGCCGGTGACGCGGTCGACCTGCAGAATCCGGTTCAGTCCCGAAAGCTGCAGCAGAGTGCCGTCGGTGAGCACGGTGTCGGTGAACGAATGCCCGGCTCCGGCCACGCGCACGGTATGGCCCGCGCGCTCGGCCCGGGCCAGCAGTTCGGCGACGTCGTCGCGTGTGCGCGGAGCGGCGTACGTGGCCGGCGCGCACCGTTGATCGCCGGCCCAGTTCACCCACGAATTGGTCATGCGTCCAACTTTAGAACATGGCCCAACTGTGCGCCAGCCCTCGTTCGAGCTCGAACGTGTCCGATCACACGGCCACGAGTGCGCCGGGAGTACTTACGTTGCGGACGGTTCGCTCGGTAACGTTGGCGGGTGCACGGTGCCGGACAGGAATTACTTTCTGCGGCAGGCGAATACGGCTTCCTTCGCGTTGTCGATGTCGTCGTCGTTCAGGGGTGGAACCGTCAGGGGCTGCCGCGGAATGCAGTCGCCGCGCACACCGTCCAGGACGATGCTCATGTAACGCCGCCACACGTCGGGGTTCACCGGCTTGGCGAAGCTGGCGATCGCCTCGACCATGTTGATCATCGCGAAGAAGTCCGAGGCGGCGATGCCGGGTCGCAGCACGCCCTCGGCGACGGCCTTGTCGAACAGGCGGGTGACCATCGGCTTGATTCGCTCGCGGACCGAGACGAAGCGCTCCATGGCGTCGGGCAGCTCCAGCATCACCTCGCCGAAGCCGCGGTTGCTGGCCATGTGTTCGCAGCTCCACTCGAACAGCCGGGTCAGTCCGTGCCAGGTGTCGGGATCGGCGTAGGCGGCCTCGGTCGCCTCGGCCATATCGTTGACGGTCTGGTCGAAGACCTCGCCGATGAGCTCCTGCTTGTTCGCGAACCGCCGGTACACCGTCCCCACGCCGACACCGGCGGCTTCGGCCACATCGTCGAGGGTCACCTCCAGGCCGCGATCGGCGAACAGCTCTCTGGCCGCTCTGAGGATGCGCGCGTGGTTGCGGGCGGCATCGGCGCGCAGGCGCCGGGGAGCGGGAGCGGCCGTGGCGTGATTCACACCCCGATATTACCAAGTTCGGGGATTAACCGGAGGCGCTCTCTCCGTTATCGTGATAGCTTTCCATGTAAGCGGAGACGACTCCTCCACTTCAACTCCACCACAACCGTCGTCGGACAAGGGGACCCATGACTTCCGCGATCGATCTCGAAAAGAGCCGGTCGGACCTGCCGTCGAGGCAGTCCTCCGGCTCCGCGGGCCGCCGTGGCTCGCACGCAATGCGCTGGTGGGTGCTCGCCGTACTCGGCGTCGCCCAGCTGATGGTCGTGCTGGACGCGACCGTGGTGAATATCGCACTTCCCGAGGCGCAGTTGGACCTCGGCTTCTCCAATGCCGACCGCCAGTGGGTGGTCACCGGTTATGCCCTCGCCTTCGGCAGCCTGCTGCTGCTGGGTGGCCGGCTGAGCGACCTGTTCGGCAGGCGTACGACCTTCATCATCGGATTGGTCGGCTTCGCGGTCGCCTCCGCGGTCGGTGGCGCCGCCAACGGATTCGAAATGCTCGTCGTGGCTCGCGTCGCCCAGGGCGTGTTCGGCGCACTGCTCGCGCCCGCCGCGCTGTCGCTGCTGACGGTGACCTTCACCGAACCGTCGGAGCGGGCCAAGGCCTTCGGCATCTTCGGCGCCGTCGCCGGTACCGGTGGTGCGCTCGGCCTGCTGCTAGGTGGCGCGCTCACCGAATGGGCCTCGTGGCGCTGGGTGATGTACGTCAACCTGATCTTCGCCGCCGTCGCGCTGGTCGGCGCCGTGCTGCTGCTGGCCAAGCACACCGCCGAGCACCGGCCCAAGCTCGACATCCCGGGCACGGTCACGGTCAGTGCCGCCCTGTTCGGCATCGTCTACGGCTTCTCGCACGCGGAATCGCACGGCTGGTCCAACGGGCTCACCCTGGCCTTCCTCATCGGCGGCACGGTGCTGCTGGGTGTGTTCGCGTGGCTCCAGACCCGGGTCGAGCATCCGCTGCTGCCGCTGCGGATCCTGCTCGACCGCACCCGGGCCGGTTCCTACATGACGGTCTTCGTCATGGGTATCGGGATGTTCGCGATCTTCCTGTTCCTGACCTACTACATGCAGCTGACGCTGAAGTACTCGCCGATCATGACCGGCGTCGCGTTCCTGCCGATGATCGCGGCGATGATCGCCTCCTCGACCACCGTGCCCTCGCTGCTGCTGCCCAAGATCGGACCGAAGATCACCGTCGCCGCGGGCTTCCTGGTCGCGGCCGCCGGGATGGCGTGGCTGACCCGCATCGGACTGGACACCGGCTACGCCTCGCACATCCTCCCGGCGCTGATTCTGCTGGGCCTGGGTCTCGGTGGCGCCATGTCGACCGCCTTCCAGGGCTCGACCGCCGGCGTGCACCACGAGGATGCCGGTGTGGCATCGGCGATGGTGAACACCAGCCAGCAGGTCGGTGGTTCGATCGGCACCGCGTTGCTGAGTACCATCGCGTCCTCGGCGGCGGCGAACTACCTGTCGGGCCGCCAGCCCAGCCAGCTCGCGGTCGCCGAATCGCTGATCAAGAGCTACACCACCAGCTTCTGGTGGGCGACAGCGATTTTCGTGGTCGGCGCGGTCCTCGCGGCGGTGCTGATGCCCAGCACCGCACCGGCCCCGGCCGAGGGCGAGCCGGTGCTGGCGCACTGAGTTCGGCACCTGCGGCCGCGTAGAACGCTGCGGGACAATCGAATAGGGACGGTGCCCCGGACTCGTGGAGTCCGGGGCGCCGTCATGTATCGGTCGATGCCGATGCCGGCTGTGGTGCGGGTTCCGATGGTGGTGCGGGTGGCAGTGCGGGGGCGCGGGCGAGGCGTCAGGTGCGAAACCCGGTGAACGGTTCGCCGAACGCGAAGGCGGCACCGGCACGGAATACCGCGATGTCGTGGTTCTCGCGTGGTTCGTATCCGCCGCCGCGTGCTGTTCGCACGCTCCCCCCGGCCGCCGGTGGTGGTGGGCGCGACCGAAGTAGGCCGATTGGCGGCGCGTCGACGAGCCGCACCTCGTGCCCTGAGTCCCAGGATCGGCAGGTGCCGATACGAGAGGGACGCGCCCGAACGCCGTTCGGCGGCTGCCGCCGTGGACGGGGCCGCGATGCGCCGGCGTCCATCCGGGCAGAGACCGGTGCGAATTCGGTTGTTACTCTCCGTGGCGCCGTGAGCAAACCGATGGCTAGCGACAGGGCGGTGCTGGTGAAGCGGTTCGGGGTGAGTGGCATCGAGCCCTGTGCGGCCCGCCGTCCGGCGGGCACGAGCCGAACAGGGCAGGGCGAATCCGTCGCCCCGGACCTCGGCCGGTCGCGGGCGCACAGCCGGTGCGGCGAGCCCGCGCGACCCGGATGCGGGCCGCGGCTCGGTCGCTGACAGTTAGCATGGCTCCACACATTCGGTCGGGCAGGGAGGTGCACCAGGTGGGTTCGCGGACCGGCGCCACGGTGATGGACACGCCGGAGGGGGCGAGCGTCCTGCGCACGAGTTTTTGCTCGTCGCAAGCGAATCCGTTAGTCTGGACAGCTCTCTGTGGCATATGCGACCGCTGCTCCGCCCGATCGGACGACGTTCTAGACTGCACGGATCGGGTGTGGCGGGTCCGCCGCTCGGATGGACGGGCGGACGGTGGTGACAGCGCGCGGCGCGGCAGAACGGACAACTGGTACGGCACGACGACAGGGGGTTGGCGATGAGTGAAGCACCGGACGAGTCCGCGATGCAGATCGTCACCGAAGCCGATGCGTGGCAGCCGGATCCACGCTGGCGGTCCGCGGCCCGCTTGACGGTGCTGCTGGGTGAGGACGACCACTACAAGCATCGGCCCCGCTATCACGAGATCGTGCGGCGGGCTCGCGACAGCGGCCTGGCCGGGGCCAGTGTCTGGCGCGGTATGGAGGGCTACGGCGTCTCCTCGCGCATCCACACCACCCGCATGCTGGATCTCGCCGAGAACCTGCCCGTGATGGTGATGATCATCGACGATTCGCAGCTGCTGCGCGATTTCGTGGTAGCCAACGCCGAACTCTTCGAATCCGGGACCGTGACCTTGTCCGCGGTCCAGGTGTGGCAGTCGGGCGGGGTGTCGCCGTGATTGTGATGACGAGCCGGGCGCAGGTGCCGAGGAAGGGAGGCCCGAGCATGGCCCACGATCGAGCCGGCCGACCGGCGCGGGCCGGCGATCTCGAGGATCTGCCGCATCTGGTGACGGCGTACTACAGCCGCATCCCCGATCCTGCCGAACCCGCGCAGCAGGTGGCATTCGGTACCTCCGGACACCGCGGTTCGAGCCTCGATTGTGCGTTCAACGAGGCGCATATCCTCGCCATCACACAGGCGATCGTCGAGTATCGCGCCACCCGCGGTATCACCGGCCCGGTATATCTGGCTCGCGACACCCACGCGCTCTCGGAACCGGCGTGGACCACCGCGCTGGAGGTGCTGGCCGCCAACGACGTGACCGCCGTGATCGACAGTCGCGGGCGCTACACGCCCACTCCGGCGCTCAGTCACGCTGTGCTGCGCCACAATCGGGGCGGCACCCGCCATCAGGCCGACGGCATCGTGGTCACGCCTTCGCACAATCCGCCCCGCGACGGCGGTTTCAAATACAACCCGCCGCACGGCGGCCCGGCCGACACCGTCGCGACCGACGCCATCGCCGACCGCGCCAACGAACTGCTGCGCGGCGGGCTGGCCGGGATCAAACGCACCACGCTGCAGCACGCGCTGGCCACCGGTGTGCAGCGCTACGACTACCTCGATCAGTACATCGCCGATCTGCCGAACGTGTTGAATCTGGACGCCGTGCGCGGCGCCGGTATCCGGCTGGGCGCGGATCCGATGGGCGGGGCCAGCGTCGACTACTGGGAGGAGATCGGCCAGCGCTACGACCTCGAACTCGAGGTGGTCAATCCGTTCGTCGACCCGACCTGGCGGTTCATGACCCTCGACAGCGACGGCAAGATCCGGATGGATCCGTCCTCGCGCTATGCGATGGCCTCGCTGGTGGCGATCCGCGACGACTACGACATCTCCACCGGCAACGACGCCGACGCCGACCGGCACGGCATCGTGACACCCGATGCGGGATTGATGAATCCGAACCACTTCCTGGCGGTGGCGATCGAATATCTGGTCGCGAACCGGATGGGGTGGGACGCGCTGACCAAGATCGGCAAGACCGCGGTGACCTCCTCGATGATCGATCGGGTGGTGGGCGTGCTGGGCCGGCAGACCCACGAGGTGCCGGTCGGCTTCAAATGGTTCGTCCCCGGATTGTTCAGTGGTTCCCTGGCTTTCGGTGGCGAGGAGAGCGCCGGAGCCTCGTTCCTGCGCCACGACGGTACGGTGTGGACCACGGACAAGGACGGCATCCTGCTGGCACTGCTGGCCGCCGAGATCACCGCGGTCACGGGCCAGAGTCCGTCGGCGCGCTATGCCGAACTCGAAAAGCGTTACGGCACACCGGCTTACGCTCGCATCGATGCCGTCGCAAATGCCGAGCAGAAGCGGCGGCTGGCCGCGCTGACGCCGGACGACATCGCCACCACCGAAATCGCGGGGGAATCGGTGCTGTCGGTGCAGACCCGCGCCCGCGGCAACGGCGCGGCGCTGGGCGGGGTGAAGGTGACCACCGAGAACGCGTGGTTCGCGGCGCGCCCGTCGGGCACCGAGGACAAGTACAAGATCTACGCCGAATCCTTCGAGGGGCCCGAACATCTGACTCGGGTGCAGGCGGCGGCGGAGGAAGTGGTCGGACGCGCACTCGGCATCGAGGAGCCCGCGGTCGACTGATTCGCGGAAATGTGGTGAGCGATAGTTACGGTGCCGGTTCCCGGCTGCCCGCCGAGACCTGGGTGCTGATCGGCGCGGCATTCATCATCGCCCTCGGATTCGGGCTGGTCGCACCGGCATTGCCGCAGTTCGCGCGCAGCTTCGGCGTCGGCGTCGCGGCCGCCTCGGCGATCGTGAGCAGTTTCGCGCTGATGCGCCTGCTGTTCGCGCCGGTGAGCGGGCGGCTGGTCCAGCGATTCGGTGAGCGCGCGCTGTATCTGACAGGTCTGCTGATCGTGGCCCTGTCCACGGGCGCGTGCGCGCTGGCGCAGACCTATTGGCAGCTGATCGTGCTGCGTTCGCTGGGTGGAATCGGATCCACCATGTTCACGGTGTCCTCGCTGGGGCTGGTCATCCGGTTGTCGCCGCCCGGCGAACGCGGACGGGTCTCGGGGTTGTGGTCCACCAGTTTCCTGATCGGCTCGCTGGCCGGTCCGCTGCTCGGCGGTGCGCTGAGCGGGCTGGGATTGCGCGCCCCGTTCGCGATCTACGCGGTGGCCCTGCTGGCGGCGAGTGCGGTGGTGTTCTGGAAGCTGCGCGGATCGCAGCTGGCCGAACCGGTGGGCGCGGAGCCCATGCCGGTGGTGAGTTTCGGCCGCGCACTGGCGGATCCGGTGTACCGCGCGGTGCTGTGGTCCAATTTCGCCAACGGCGCGGCGGTGTTCGGCGTGCGGATGGCGCTGGTTCCGCTGCTGGTGGTGGAGGTACTCGGCGAATCGCCGGGAGTCGCCGGCGTGGCGTTGACGGTTTTCGCCGCGGGAAACGCCGCGGTGCTGTTCGCCTCCGGCCGGATGTCGGATCGGTGGGGGCGCAGACCCTTCCTGATCGCCGGCACCCTCGTGTGCGCGACGGGCACGATCGCGCTGGGGCTCGCGCCGAATCTGGTGTGGCTGCTGGGGGCCTCGTTCGTGGCCGGTCTGGGCTCGGGAATGTACACACCCGCGCAGCAGGCCGCCGTCGCCGATGTGATCGGCCCGCGGGCGCGCGGCGGCCCGGTGCTGGCCGGATTTCAGATGGCCGCCGATCTGGGCACCGTGGTGGGCCCGATCGCGATCGGGTGGCTGGCACAGCGGGCATCGTTCGGATTCGCGCTCGCGGTGACCGGTGCGCTGCTGGTGGTGGCCGCGGCCGGATGGACGGTGGTGCGAGAGCCGCTGCGGCGGCATCCGGTCACCGCGACCGTCGACTGATTTCCGCCACTCGGCCGCGCGGTCCTACCTGGCGGGAGCATCGGCTTTCGATCGCCGCGACCGCCCTACCCTGTGGCCGACCTACTGGATCCATAGATCGGAGATCATTGTGCCGGCTCGTCGCATGGGTAAATCGGCTCGGATCGGCGTCGGTGCCCTGGCAGTGGGATTGCTGGCCGCCGCCTGCTCCGGGGCGTCCGATACCGATCCAGCCGCCCCTGCCGCCCTGCGCGCGGGGCAGTTGCTGACCGCGCGGCCGCTGACGAATGGCGCCGCTCTGTCCGGCGCGGCGAGCACTCGCCTGATCACCTATGTCTCCGACGATGCGCACGGGCAGCCGATCGTGGTGTCGGGCACCGTCGCGGTGCCCGCGGGAGCGCCGCCGAAGGACGGCTGGCCGGTGCTCAGCTGGGCGCACGGCACCACCGGTTACGCCGACACCTGTGCCCCTTCCGCCGACACCGCGGACGGCCCGGACCACGATTACCTGGGGCCGGTGAACCGGGTCCTCGACGCCTGGATCGCCAAGGGCTACGCGGTGGTCCAGACCGACTACGAGGGGCTCGGTACACCCGGCGGGCATCCGTACATCAACGGCACGAGCGAGGCTGATACGGTCGTCGACATCGTGCGCGCGGCCCGGGCGCTGGATGCCTCGATCGGGAAACGCTGGGTGGTCGCCGGGCACAGCCAGGGCGGACAGGCGGCCTTGTTCACCGCGCAGGCCGGGGCCGAGCGGGCGCCCGAGTTGGAGCTGAAGGGTGCGGTGTCGATCGCGCCCGGCGGGGTGGGGCTCAGCGGCACCGTCGACTACCTGCGATCGAATCGCCCCGGCGCCGAAGCCGCCGAGGCTTTCCTGCCGGTGATTCTGCTGGGGGCCCATGCCGCCGAACCGGCCATCGATCCGGACGCATTGGTGACGCCACAGGCCGCGCCGCTGCTCACGGCCGCGCGGACCGGATGCCTCGCCCAGATCCGCGCGGTGCCACCGGTGCCGCCGGCCCAGGTCTTCGCGCCGAACGCGGACGTCGGACCGCTGACCCGCTATCTGGACGCGCAGGACCCCAGCCGCGTGACGCCGACCGTCCCGACATTGATCGCGCAGGGCACGGCCGATGCCGCCGTCGCGCAACCGGGGACCGACGCGCTGGTGAAAAGCTTGTGCGGCAGGGGAGTGCACGTCGATTACCGGGTCTACGCCGGCCAGGATCATCGCGGCAGTGTGTCCGCGTCTCTGGCCGACGCCCAGGATTTCGTGGCGCGGGTGATGGCGGGCGAGTCGACGCCCGCCACCTGCGGGCGCTGAATCTCGCTGTGCCGCAGATAGCTCGCATCGACCGGGTCCCGCTGAATGAGAGCCCGAGACCGCGACTCCATGCACTGTGACATGTTCCATATGCATGTTGTTTGCGCATCACCGTCGGCCTCGTTCGGCAATTCCGCAGTGCCACGGTGAGTTTCGAGAGGAGAACCGATGAGGGCTCAACGCTGGATAGCCGCCACCACGCTCGCCATCGCGACCGTCACCGCTTCGTCCGCATACGCCACGGCCGGTCCTGTCCCGTCGGATGCCGCGGCGCCGAGCGGTACGGTGCCCGACGACGCTGTGCACTACCGGGCCGTGAATACCGGTGGCGCAGCGGAGATCACCACCGATTCCGGCTCGATGGACGTCTCGGACGGGATCTTCCGGATCAGATCCGCCTCCGGTGTGGTGCTGGCCGGAATCCCGCTGACGATTCGCGTCGACGACGTCGACTATCCGGTGGAGGCGTCGATTCGTGACCACACCGCCACTCTGGCCCCGGTCGCGCTGCCCTTCGAGGACGAGGCGCCGTGGCGCACCCGCTACGAGCGGGAGCAGGCGGCGTTTTCCCGTGCGGCACTGCAGATTACGACCGCCGCAGCAGGTGGCGCTGCGGTCGGCACCGCGATCGGTGGTATCGCCGGATGTGTGGGCGGAGCGCTGGTCGGGGCCGTCGTCACCGGGATTCTGGCGGCGTTGTTCGGCGCGGGCCCCCTGGCGGGCTGCTTGGCCGGTATCGCCGTGGGGGCGGGAGTCGGTGCCTTCGCCGGCGCCTTGCTGGTCGCGGCCCCGGTGGCCGTCGCCTCGGTCGTCCAGTACTTCACCACCGTCAACGAGCCGTTCGTCCCGAAGGGCCAGCCGGCGAAGTGAGAATTGTGTTGTATCGGCGCCGAACTCGCGCCGGCGGCCACGCGGCATCCGGTGCGAGTTCGGCGCTGTGCTGTGAAAGATGCTGAGGGAGAGCATCTTTCGGCAGGTCAGCGGATGGTGCCGACTCCCGGAACGAGAGGAAGGTCGAGCGGCGTCACCCAGCCGGGTGGCAGGGCGTTGACCGCGGGGACGGCATTCAGGGCACGCATTCCGGTGGCGAGACATCCCGCCACGGCGGGCGTGCGCCCGGATCCGTCGGTGAACCGGAAGGACGTCTCCTGAGAAATGGACGGCGAGCCGACGATATCGACCCGATACACATCGTCCTTCGTGCCGGCGGGCCAGTCGGGAGCCGCGTCGGTGCCGATGCGGTTGACGTGTTCGAGGGTGATGACCTCGCGGCCGTGGTAGACGCCGTTGATGGTGAACCGGATGGCGGCGACGTTGCCGGCCGCGACGACGCCCTTCGCGGACGGGCGATCCACGGGTGTCACCCATTTCTCCCAGGTGGTGGTGACGGCGTCGAGTTCGATGCCCACGGCGGTCGCGATCATCGGCACGGTGGCGCCCCAGGCCATGATCAGCAGATCGGGGATCTCCAGCATGGCCTGGAATTCCGGCGGCCGCCCGATGCCCATCTCGACCTCGTAATCGCCTGCGTAGGCGGTGTAGTCGAGTAGCTCCGAGGCGCGTACCGACTCCACCTCGCCACACAGGCCCAGCAGAGTCATCGGGAACAGGTCGTTGGCGAAGCCGGGATCGATACCGGTGGTGAAGCAGGACGCGCCGCCCGCCGCGCAGGCCTCGGTGATCGGATCGCGCCAGGCGGCGGGGGTCTGCGCCATATCCGGCCACACCCACGGTGTCATCGCGGTGGAGCACACGTCGATTCCCGCCCGCAGGAACGACCCGATGACCCGGATGTTCTCGTCGGCGAACTGTGCGGTCGGCCCGTAATGCACCACCGCATCCGGGCGCAGTGCGATCAGTTCCTCCACCGAATCCGTGGCCCGGATGCCGGTTTCACCACCCCCGCACAGCAGTCCGGCGTCGCGCCCGACCTTGTCCGCGTTGCTGACGCCGACGCCTACGAGTTCGAAGAGCGGATGGCGGATGATCTCGGCGAGCACCATGGAGCCCACCACACCGGTACCCCAGAGGACGATTCGCTTCTTCGCGTCGGTCACCGGAACTCCTTGCAGCCGTGAGTATTTCAGTTATGGTATTCGCCGCAGTCGACGGTGAGAATCTGGCCCGTCACGGCGGAGGCGAGGTCGGTGGCCAGGAACAGGGCGGCGCGGGCCACCTCTTCGGGGGAGGCGAGGCGTTTGAGGTCGGTCGGCTCGGCCTTGCGCCGGTAGATCTCCTCGTGGGTGACGCCGTCCTGGGCGGCGAGCCAGTCGAAGTAGGCCTTGTTCACGTCCTCGTAGATGTAGGAGGGCGCGACACTGTTGACCCGGATACCGCGCGGGCCCAATTCGGTCGCCAGCGACGAGGCCAAATGAGCGAGTGTGCCTTTCGACAGCTTGTAGCCGGCGTAGATCGGCTCGGAATCGAAGCTCACACAGGAATTGAGCATGATTATCGAGCCGCGTGTCGCGGCCAGCGCATCGGCGAACAGCGTCGAAAGCCGCAGTGGCGCGAAGACATTGGTCTCGTTCGCGGTCCGCAAGGCGTCCAGTTCGATGCCGGTGATCGGTTCCATCGGCGGGATCGCGAAGGCGTTGTTGATCAGGCAGTCCACCCGGCCGAATTCGGCGAGGGCGCGGTCCACCAGCGCCCGCCGCTGCTCCTCGTCGGTGATGTCGGTGGGCACCACCAGTGCCTTGCGGCCGCGGGACCGCACCACCTCGGCCATCTTCTCCAGCCGGCGTTCGGTGCGGCTGACCAGCACCAGATCCGCGCCCATGCGGGCGGCCTCGGCGCCCAGCGCGCGGCCCAGGCCCGGGCCGACACCCGACAGCACGACGACCTTGCCCTCGAGTAGGGGGAGTGGCCGGTAGGTATCCGCGGTGACGATCGGCTGGTCGGTAGTGGACACGACTTCTCCTCGGATTCAGCAGTTACAGAATGTAACGACTCAGATGTGACAGACTGTAACGACTGATGCTCGCGCTGACAAGGACGGTTGTGTCGTGAACGCTCGCCATCGACTCGGTCCGCATCGCGATCCGGAGGTGGATCGAGCGGTCCTCGAGGCCGCACGCGAGCTGCTGGTGGAACGCGGCTATGCCGCCGTCTCGATCGATGCGATCGCCACCCGGGCCGGGGTGAGCCGGCCCGCCATCTACCGGCGCTGGCCGTCGAAGGCGCATCTGATCGCGCGAGCGGTCTTTCCGGATGTGGGCGGCGAGGACGAGGCGAGCGATCTGATCGAGGAGATCCGCACGGTTATCCGGGGCACGATTCACCTCTTCGGGGCCCGGCCCGCGCGCGAGGCGATGCCCGGGTTGATGACCGAGATGCGAGCGGATTCCGGTCTGTACCAGAAACTTTCGGCACGACTGGATACGCCGACCCGGCGCGAACTCGCGCGGTATCTCGATTCCGGGGCCGTGCGTGGCGGAATCGACTCCGACACGGTGCTGGACATGATCGCCGGTGCCGCCTTGTTCGCCATGTGTATCCGGGATATCGACGATACGGAGGGTTTCGCCCGGTCGCTCGAGGAATTGGTCCTCTACGGGCTGGTCGGCGTGCCCGCGAGCGAGGCGGAGGAACCGCGGGCGTAGGCGGGTGAAATCCGGTTGCCGGGAAATCTGACGGCCGGATTCCGGCGACGGACCGGTTTTGGCAGAGTGGACGCCGTGAATTCCTCGGATTCGAAATACACCCCGCGACCGATGTCGAACCGCACCACCTACGCACTGGGTGCGGTGGCTCTGGTCGTGGTCGCGGTGATCGTGGTGCTCGTCGTGCGCTGGAACAGCGACCATGGTCTGACGGTGCAGGAGGACGGTTACGGCGCCGCGCACGATCCGGCGGTCCAGGCACTACTGGATTCCGACGGCGCGATCGTGCTCGGTAAGACTTCGGCCGCGAAGACCATCGATATGTTCGAGGATCCGATGTGCCCGTCCTGCGGGGCGCTCGAGCATTACTACGGACAGCAGATCGCCAAAGCGATCGACCAGGGAAAGCTCGCGGTGCGCTATCGGTTCGTGAACTTCCTGGATCCCAAGTCCAGCAGTAAGGACTATTCGACCCGCGCGGTGGCCGCGAGCGAATGTGTGGCCGATGCCGGTGACGGACCGGTGTTTTCGAAGTTCCACATGGCGCTGTTCACCACGAAGCAGCCCAGTGAGGACGGCGGCAATCTGACCAACGATGAATTGGCCGCGATCGCCAAGGATTCCGGTGCGTCAGCGGAGGTGCAGTCCTGTATCGCCAAGGGCGACCGGGTGGATTCCGCGCGCAACCACGCCCAGTCGTCGCTGGCGGCGTTGAAGGATGCGGTCGGTCAGGTGCAGACACCCACCGTGCTCGACGGCGGTAAGAATGTCGATGTGGAAAATTCGGATTGGGTCACCAAGCTCGTGAGCTGATCGCAGTCGCGCGGCGACGTCGCGCTGGTCGAGGTCCCGGCCCGGACGGTATCCCCAACCGCCCGGGCCGGAGTCGTAGAGCCGGCGTTCAACAGATTTCGTCGTCGCCGAGCAGCACCTCGTAGATGCGATTGCGGGCGTCCGCGATCGCGTTCACGGTGTCACGCAATTGTCCCGCCATGGCGGCATATCCGGCGCCCGCGGCCGTCCGGTCGAGTTCGGATTCCAGCCGGAGCCGCAACTTCTCGAGCGCGGCGATCCGTTCCCGTTCCACACCGGCGTCGATAACGGTCGGCGCGGGTGGACGATCCTGGCAAGTCATGGTGTTCGCGGTGTCCTCCGATCACTGGGGTGGGCAGTAGTAGTGGAACGAAAGTTGTTCAGCGGCGGTAACTTTCACCGGACAGGAGACAGTCCTCCGGAGTGCCCTCCGCGAGTCGTCGATGCACCAGAGCGTGTTCTCCGATCGGGTAGCCCGGGTCGAGTGTCGAAACAGGCGCTGCTGCAACGGATGTGGTGACCGGGCCGGAACCGACGACGGGCGTTTCGGAATCCCGGTGCGGAAACAGATAACGGCCTATCTCGTCGACCGTGGTGTGCACATCCCCGGTCGGGCTCGTCCACCGCAGCCGGTCCGCATCGAGCCGCCGCACCTCCCAGCGAGTCTTGTGCTGCACGGTGAGCAGCGCCAAGCGGGAATGATGGGGACACAACGTGAACCGTCCGGGGGCGCCACGCCGATGTCTCGAGCCGTGGACGGTATCGCCGGACCGATCCACATCGGTAATGCCCGTGCTCCCCTCCGGCACGGGCATATCGGTTGCCACCGCGGGCATTACGCAGCCCGGGAATGCGCACAGTCCGTCGATTCGGAGGGCGGATTCGGCGATGGTGACCGATTCACCCCGTTCGGCGATCCGCCGAGCAAGTTCCGCGTCGATCGGCCCGTAGCCCGCCAGATAGGCGGGCTCCTCGCTCTCCCCGCTCAGGGCTTCGGCGCTGACACCGACCTGGATCAGCGGGCGGCGAGTCCGGGCTCGCCCGGACCTGCGTGGGACATTCGATGCGGATGATTCGGAACCTGTTGCGGTGCAGCGCTTTCCCCGTCCGCAGGCGCAATCGAGTCGCTCCGCGCCCTCGGCGAGGGCGACGAGTGCGTCCGCGCGGCGTTGCGGCATGGTGCGCGGGTCCTCGGAGCAGACCTCGTATGCCATGTCCCGCAGTCGCATCGCGACCGTTTGGGCCCCGTCCGCGGGCAGCAGCCCCGCCACGACCGCCGCGCCGTCCTGGACCGCGGTCAGGCGGATATCGCGGCAGTCCTCGCGCTGTTCCCGCCGGCGCTGCTCGCCGGGGCCGTCCACCCGGCTCAACCAGCGACGTGCGGTCTGCCGCAGCCGGGCCGGTGTGGTTCGTGCCGCGGCCTCGACCAGCGGAACTTCCACATCGGCGAGTAGATCGCTGGACAGTCCGCGGACGTTGTCGACGATCACCTGCACCCGCGACAGATCGATGCGGCCCGATCCGAACGCCTCCCGGGTATGCGGCAAGGTGTCCAGCGCCAGCCCGATATCGATCAGTGCGGCCGCGACCTGCTCGGATATCTGTACCGCCGTCGAGACCTCCGCGGCGGCGAACTCTCCCGCCCGCACCCCGCCCGGTCCGGGCGCGGCGTTGCCGGCGCGATGCCGCCGATACAACTCGCGCACCGCCCGCACCTCCGCCGCCTGTGCGAATGCCGCCGCCCCATGTGCCCGTCGCAGCGCATCGACCAGCCCCTCGTCGCTCATCGCCTGAAGCTCTCTGCCATCGAACATGTGTTCGAGTCTATCGTTCGAACGTGTGTTCCACCACCCCTGTACGCAGGCGATTTGGTACGCCGAGTCCAGGTGGTGTAACTTCTTTCAAGCACGCGGGGAACACCCCCGAGGTGCGAAAACCTGGGGCTATGGCGCAGCTGGTAGCGCACCACACTGGCAGTGTGGGGGTCAGGGGTTCGAGTCCCCTTAGCTCCACTCATCTGTGGGCCAGGATGGAATTTCCATCCTGGCCCACAGTCGTTTCCGGGTGCTGAATCCTCCGGGGCATCGGTCGGTTCCGTTCTCGCCCTGCGAGCCCCTCTCTCTATGTGCCGTTGACGTCGCCCCCGATTCCGTGGTCGCGCATTGGTTGCTCGGCCGGCTCCGGGGCGCGCGATGGCGGTCGCTCACCTGCTGTGCCGGACCGGTTCTCGACTCCCCGCCCATGGCTTCTGTGCCGCCACTAAGTTGCTCGCCATTCTTCGTCGAAACTGTAGACAGCCCTGGGCTTAGTTATGTATGTTAATCAATATTCTGAGCTGCCAAGAGGTGGGCCCGACCGTTGGGCCCGCACTGCTCGCGGCAGCCGCCCGCTCACCGTGGAGACGGAGGCTTCGACGATGAACCCCTATGTCCTGATTCAGAATCTGCTCAATCAGCTCGATCTCGGGTCTGCGGGGATCAGCGCCCAGTAGCGGGCGCATCCGCGCCGGAGTCGCGCGGCGGCTCGAGCATCGGCACGAGAAAGTGCCGGGCCAGGGCCGCCACCTGCTCGTCGTCGTCGAGATCGATGACCTGGCTGGGAAGCGCGAGATAGGAGGCGGAGATCCGGACCATCAACTCGGCCACCAGATCGACGTCGACCTCCCGCGCCACGTGGCCGGCGCGCTGCTCGCGGCGGAGCTGGTCGGCCACGAACCGGCGCACCATGGCGACGGTGTGGCCCTGATCGCCGATCATGGATCCGAGCAGCATGTCGGGTTCGGCGGCGAGCAGGCCACCGATGATCGGGTTCTCGCGGATCGCCCGCAATGAACTGACGAAACCGAGGACGACCCGGTCGGCGGCGGTGCGCGCGTGCCGGATGTCGACCAGGAAGCGGTCGAACCAGCGCCGATATTCGCGCACGATCACCTGCTCGACCAGGGCGTCCTTCGTCGCGAAACGACGGTAGACGGTGATGCGGGAAACGTTCGCCCGCCGGGCCACGTCATCCATCGTCGAGCGGCGAACGCCGAGGGCGCCGAACTGTTCGACCGCCGCGTCGAGGATGCGCGCGCGGATGTCGTCGCCCTCGCCGACCTGGTCGACCGCATCCGTATAGGCGCGTTCGAGTGGTGACGTGCCGTTTCCTGAACCCTTCGAGGGCGGTGATCCCAACTTCACGGTGTCCTCTCACGCGCTTCGTTTCGAAAATCCTGACAACTTCTTGTGATCGCGGCCACGGTGTGGTCTCATCAAGATACTCAGATACAGAGTTTGTATCTCTGTATCTGCTTCTCAATGAAGAGGGACAATAGCATGGACGGACTGGGTCTCAGCAGGCGCGACGCCCTGCGAGCAGGCGGTGGATTACTCGGTGCGGCGGGGGCGCTCGCACTCGGCGCGCGAACGGCGCGCGCGGATCCGTGGACGTGGTCGCCGAGCGGTTCCGTGGTCGGCAGCGGCGGCGGGGCGGACCCGCTGACGATGTGGGATCCGGAGGCCGATCCGGTGATCGCCGACGTCATGGACCACGAGGACATCCCGCGGATCAACAATCTGCTCCGCACCTGGGTGCGCAACGAGCAGCCCATTCCCGAGGGCTTGCCGAAGAATATGCGCGACTTCATGGAGTACGCGCGGCAGCTGCCGTCGTGGGCGGACGAGGCCAAGATGGCGGCCGGCTTCGAATTCAACAAGAAGCGGGGAACCTATCTGGGCGTGCTCTACGCCTTCGCCAGCGGCATGATGGCGAACGTCATTCCGCACGAGGCGCGCGCGGTGTACTACTCGCGGGGCGGCTCGCATCTGAAGGACCGCATCGCCAAGACCGCGAAATTCGGCTACGACATCGGCACGGTCAACGCCTACCAGCCGGGCGGCGAAATGATCGTGACCTGCGTCAAGACTCGTATCATTCATGCCGCGGTCCGGCATCTGCTGCCGCAGTCGCCGCATTGGCCGACCGAACATATCCCGATCAGCCAGGACGACAAGATGGTCACCTGGCACAGCCTCGCCACGACCATCATGCGGACCTTCCGGGCCTGGAATCTGCAGATTCCGCAGGTCGAATCGGAGGGCTACCTGCATACCTGGCAGCTGGCCGGCCACTTCCTCGGCATTCGCGACGAATACATTCCCGCGACGTGGGAGCAGGCCGATGCTCAGGCCAAGCAGCAACTGGACCCGATCATCGAAGCGACGCCGGAGGGGATCGAGCTCGCGCACAACCTCATGGACCTGGGCTTCGACCTCGATCTGACGCTGCTCAGCAAGCCGATTCTGGGCGCGTTCACCCGATTCATCCTGGGCGACAAGATCGCCGACGATCTGCGGATCGCGCGGGAACCGGTGTGGGATCCGCTGCTGAAGTTCAGTTGGGGCCCGTTCGTCGCCGTGCGCGAGGGCGTGACGGGCGTGATCCCGCCGACCGCGGACGCGACCTGGCTGTTCGACGAATTCCTGCGCCAGTTCGTGCTGTGGTACATGGCCGAACTGCGGATGCCGCTCAGCATCGAGATCCCGCAGACCAACAGGTGATTCGCCGACTTCGCGGGCGACAAGCGATACCGGAGGCGAAGGTGGAACAGAAATGACAACCAATCCGAATCTCTCACGTATCCGGCGCGGCGCAACCGGAATATTCGTCGCCGCGACGGTCGCCGTCGGTGGACTCGCCGTGGAACTGGCGGTGCAGGGCGGCACCATCGGCCATGCGGCGAAACCCGCGGGAACCGTGGAACGGGTGCCCGTGGACGTGCGGACGGCCGATCCGGTCTCGGCGCCGACTTCTCCTGCGCCGCAACCGGAAAGCGGCCGGCCGGGGGAGTGGACGCCCACGCCGCCGGTGCAGCATTCCGACAGCGATCCGCACGAGCACACCGCCGGGTCATGAGCACCGGGCGAGGCGCGGTGGCGGCCTCGGAGACGTTTCCGGCGATCGGAACATCGGTCGTGGTGGTTTGCACCGATGCCCGGGAGCTGGCGCGCGCGGTCGGCCTGGTCCGCGCGCGACTGGACGAACTCGATCGTGCCGCCTCGCGCTTTCGCGCGGATTCCGAACTCGCCGTGATCAATTCGCGCAGCGCCGACGCGGCCCGCCGGGGCCGGTCGGAGCAGCTGCGCATTCCGGTCGGCCCGACCCTCGGGTCGTGCCTGCGGGCGGCGATGCGTACCCAGCGCCTGACCTCGGGGTTGGTCTCGGCCTCCCTGGGGGCCGCGCTGATCGCCTGTGGCTACGACGACGATCTGGATGTGGTGCGCGCCCGCGGTGACGTGGGCCCGGCCGCATGTGATCCGAGCTCGGTTCCGTTGCGGCACATGATCTTCGACGAGCAGCGGTGGGAGGTGACGTTGCCGGCGGGAACCGCACTGGATCTGGGCGCGAGTGCGAAGGCGTGGGCGGCGGACACGATCGCCGCCGAGCTGGCCGCGACCGGACCGGGTGGATATCTGGTGAATCTGGGCGGTGACATCGCCGTCGCGGGCGCCGTCCCGCAGTACGGGTGGTCCATCGGGGTGAAGGATTGGAACGACGTCGTGGTGCAGGTCGTCACCTCGACCGGGCAGGCGTTCGCGACGTCGTCGACGCGGCTGCGCACGTGGATGCGCGGCGGCGTACGCCGCCATCACATCATCGATCCGCGCACCGGACGCTCCGCCCGGACGCGGTGGGCGCAGGTCACCTGCGCGGGACCCGATGCGGTGCAGGCCAATGCGGCGTCGACGGCCGCGATCGTTCTCGACGATCAGGCGCCGCGCTGGCTGACCGATCGCGGCGTGCCCGCCAGCCTGATGACGGTCGACCACGAGGTGGTGACGACTCCGGGCTGGCCCGCCCCGACCGCGGCGCGGAAGCGGCACGTGTCATGACCAGTCCGTGGCTGTGGTACGTCTCGCGCGCCGCCGGCGTGGTCACTCTTGTACTGCTGACTGTCGTGGCGTTGCTCGGGATGTTCACGGCCGCGCGGTTGCGGCCCCGGCTCGCCGTATCGGCCGTGGCGATGGGACTGCATCGCACGCTCGCCCTGGGCCTGATCGTCTTCCTGGCCGCGCATATCGGCACCGCGGCGGTCGATACGTATGTCGATCTCGGATGGCTGTCGACGGTGGTGCCGTTCACGGCCGGTTACGAGCGGCAGTGGGTCGCGCTGGGAACCCTCGCCGTGGACATCGTCCTGGCGGTCGTCGCGACATCGCTGCTGCGCCACCGGTTGCCGACTCGGATGTGGCGTGCGGTGCACCTGCTCGCGTACGCGATGGCGCCGCTGGCGGTGGTACACGGAGTGACGATGTCCTCGGCCGCGGATCCGGCGCTGCTCGCCGTCACCGTGGGCTGCGGTGCGGCGCTGGCGGTCGGTGCCGTCTGGCGGTGGGCCGTTCCCGACGCACAGCGGCATCGCCGCTCCGACATCGCTTCTCAGGAGTGGACATGACCGGGCCGGCGGACCTGCTGAGGGCTGCGGGGTTGCGCGGCCGCGGCGGCGCGAACTTTCCCACCGCCGCCAAACTCGAACTCGCGGCCCGCCACCGGGCCGAGTTGATCGTCAATGCCTGTGACGGAGAGATGGATTCGTCCAAGGACGCATGGGTCGTCGCGCACCATCTCCCCGAAGTGCTCGACGGCGCCCGGCGAATTACGGCGCAGCGGGTGCGGGTGGCCGCGCATCGCGGCTCCGAGACGCTCGCCCTCCTGGACGCGGCCGGCGTGGACACGCTCGCGGTACCACGGCGATACGTGTCGTCGGAGGAGTCGGCGCTGGTCCGGCTGGCGCACGGTGGTCCGGCGCGACCGGTGATGCGGTTCGAACCCATCACCGTCGGCGGCCGGGACCCGCGGGGGCGGCGGCTGGCGCCGACCCTGGTGCTCAACGTCGAAACCGTATGGCGGATTCAGCAGATCGCCGAGTACGGTCCGGGCTGGTTCCGCTCCTACGGAACGCCCGACGAGCCCGGCCCGCGGCTGGTGACAGTTGCCGACGGCGTCCGCAATCCGGGTGTGCACGGCGCGGAGGCGGGCCTGCCCCTGTCCGAAATTCTCGATCGGGCGGGCGGTCTCACCGTCGGCCCGCAGGCCCTGTGGGTGAACGGTTTGAGCGGTGGGTTCCTGCCCGCCGAGGCGCGTCATACGCTGTGGTCGCGAAATGCTCTGGCGCCGTTCGGAATCGGAACCGGCGCCGGCGTATTTCGTGTCGTCGCCGCGGGCAGCGATCCATGGCAGGTGGTGCTGTCCGCGCTGACCTATGCGGCGGGTGAATCGGCCGGCCAGTGCGGCCCGTGCATGTTCGGATTGCCCGCCCTGCGTGACGATCTGATCGACCTGCTGGACCGGCGAGCTCCGGCCGACACCGCCGAGCGGCTCCTCCGTAGGCTCCCCCGTGTTCCGGGGCGAGGTGCGTGCCGCTTTCCCGACGGAGTGGCCCGGTTCCTGGCCTCCGCCTTGGACGTCTTCGGTAGCTCGTTACTCGTCGAAAGTATTGGTAGCAAACGTTTTCCGACCGCACGACAAGGATGAATCGTGTCCCTCACAGCTCGGGCCCTCGGCATCGCACGACCCACCTCCGGCGCGCTGGCGATCGATCGGATCGCGTGCACCGGCCACGGTATCTGCGCCCACATCCTGCCGGAGCAGATCGTCCTGGACGACTGGGGCTACCCCGTGCTCGGCGCCGCCGAACCGGACCCCGCGCTCGCCACCGAGGCGATCAAACTCTGCCCGGCCGCGGCCCTGCGGTGGGTGGCACCGCCGGCATGCTGACGAGCGAAATGCATTGGCGCTCAGAGCGGTCGACGTCATAGTTCGGTGCGCACCGTCATCACCGTGGGCGCTGCCGTGCCGGACCACCCGCACGGCGAGGCGCAGGTCGCGATGACCGCGTCGGTGATGGTGCCGTCGCTGTAGAGCGTCGTCCGCAGGACGGCCTGCGCCGGGTAGCCGCAGGCTTGGCATTTGCCGAAGTAGTTGAGAATTTCGCGCGATCGGACAGCGGCGATGCTGCGCCGTCCGGATACGCCGCTCGGCTGGGGGATTTCGCTGTGCACGGTGATCCTTCGATTCGGCGGACGCGGCGGTGCCGGTGACCGACAATCGAGCCGGCCGTGTCCCGGTGGATCCGCTGCCGAGACCGGCGATCCCCCTGCGGTACCGCCGGGCTCATGCAACGGTCGTGCCGAGTCCGTCCTGGTCACGCCGCATGGGGACCGTTCCACGGTCGACGACACCGTTCCATGCTAAGTCGTGAGCGCTGCATTTGGCATGAATTCATCATAACTTCTGCGTGCATTGTGACAAGTCCCAGAGCAAACCATAGTCCGTATGAGCACCGAATATCCGTCGTTCGACAGGTGCTGGGCTACGTCTTCCAAAACTGTGAATATGGAGTAACATACGCTCTCGCGGCCCCGCGGATGACCGGGCGCCGCGGCCGACGGGCAAGGGTGCCCGCATCCGGTGCGTGCGGGAGGTGCGGGCACCGGATGTCCGGCCGATGGGTGAAAGGACCTGTGTCGCAATGCTGAAGCGACTCGATCGGCTTCTGAGCTACGAGATGAAGGTGTCCGAATTCCTCGGGACACTCATCATCCTCGCTGTGCCGTACGGCATCATCGGGGTCATCTGGACCCTGACGCACACCTCGCACCTGAAGCAGATGCACGGCATCGACGTGATCATCTCGTTCCTGGGATCGATCGTGTGCTGGCCCGTGCTCACCTTCTCGAACGTCTGCATGACCTAGTCATGATGGCGCTGGTGTGGCTCATCGACATCGTGGTGATCGGAGTCAAGATCCTCGGTGGGCGAATCAAGGTCAATCCCGTTCTCCGATTCGGCCTGTGGGTCGCGGTGCTGTGTGCCGTGGGCGCCGGGATCGCACTCCTGGGGGCGTTGCTCGTGCTGCTGCAGCACTACTTGGAGAACCTCCCGGGATGATCCGGGTGACGGCTGCACAAGCTCGGAATATTCCGTAACTTGCCGCGTCGGTTCCAGGGTCTTGACCGTACTTCCGTCGCATCCTGTCGGGTTCTCCAATTCGAGAACAGTCGATAACTTACTATCTTGTGTCGCACCGAAACGGTGTGTAACACTTCACACGCTCAACGCCGGGCGGCCTGGTTGCCGCTGTCTGCGACAAGCGGTGAGCGTGAGAAAGGAACGACCGCTGTGACGTCGACCCGAGCCTCCGATCGGCCGGACCCGCCGGTTCCGCCCTGGCGGACCGCCGACGAGGGTGAGCTGCAGCGACTTGTCGATGCGGCCGGCGGCCTCTGGCGCCGGCATCCGCAACGCTCGCTGGAGACCCTCGGCCGGCAGGTCGCGCTGGGGCGGGAGGCATTCGTTCAGCTCTTCGTCGCGATGATCAAGCGCCGGTTTCCGTACCAGGAATTCATCAAACAGTGCGCCTTCATGGCCAACGTCTCGGCCGCGCCGACCGTGTTCGTGGCCATTCCCATCGCCGTCGTGGTGTCCATCGAGGTCGGTGCCCTGGTGAACCAGGTCGGCGCGACGACGTTCATCGGTTCCGTTGCCGCACTGGGAATCATCCGGCAGGGCGCGCCGCTGGTCTCCGCGCTGATGATCGCCGGTGCGGTGGGTTCGGCGATCTGCGCCGATCTCGGCTCCCGGACGATCCGCGAGGAGATCGACGCCATGCGGGTGATGGGTGTCGATCCGGTGCGCCGGCTGGTCGCCCCCCGCCTGGCCGCGGCGGTGCTGGTGAGCGTATTGCTGTGCGGCTTCATCGTTTTCGTCGGATTCGCGACGGCGTACATGTTCAATGTGTACGCGCAGTCCGGTACCCCCGGATCCTTCATCGGATCGTTCGCGTCGTTCGCGGTGGCCAGCGACCTGTTGATCGCCTTGACCAAGGCCGCGATCTTCGGCGCGCTGACGGCGATCATCGCCTGCGATGTGGGCCTGCACACCAGCGGCGGCCCGGCCGGAGTCGCGAATTCGGTGAACTCCGCGGTGGTCAGCTCCGCGTTGATGTTGTTCGCCACCAACATCATTCTGACTCAGCTGTCGAATACCTTGCTCCCGACGAAGGTCGCGTGAGATGGCCAGCTCCTACACCCCGCCCGTAGCCCGGCCGCTGCGGGCCGTCGGAAACGCCGCGCTCGCACCGGTGCACGCGAACCAGCGTCTCGGGCATCAGACCATCACCTTCTTCCAGGCGGTGGCCGCGATTCCGTTCGTGGTCAAGCACTATCGGAAGGAACTTGCCCGGCTGACCGCGGATGTGAGCTGGGGTAACGGGTCGCTGATCGTGGGTGGCGGCACCATCGGCGTGGTGTTCATCCTGTGCTCGTTCGGCGGCATCATCGTCGGAATGGAGTCCTTCACGGCGTTGAACCTCCTGACCATGAGCCCGCTGACCGGCGCCATCGCCGGATTCGCGACCACCCGGGAGTTGGCGCCCATCCTGGCGACCCTGGCCTTCGCGATCCAATCCGGTTGCCGGTTCACCGCGCAGCTGGGCTCGATGCGGATCTCCGAGGAGATCGACGCGCTGGAATCGTGCGCGATCCGGCCGCTGCCGTACCTGGTCAGCACTCGGATGATTGCCGCGACGGTGACGATCGTGCCGCTCTACAGCGTGGGTCTGGCCGCCGCCTACCTGACCACTAAACTGACGGTGCTGTTCCTCGGCGGCACTACCGCGGGGACCTACGACCACTACTTCTTCCAGTTCCTGATCGGGCCGGACGTCTTCTATTCGCTGCTGAAGGTCGTGATCTTCACGCTGCTCGCGACCTTCATCCAGTGCTACTACGGCTATGTCGCCAGCGGCGGCCCGGAGGGCGTCGGGGTCGCGGCCGGGCGGGCGATCAAGATGGTGATCGTCGTGATGGTTTTCGCGAATCTCTTTCTCACCCTGGCGATTTGGGGCATCGACCCCGGATTCCGGATCTCAGGATAGGTGTCGTTCGTGATTCTCGATCCCAGTGGCCGCGGTGCGACCGCTCGCCAGCTCACGCTGGCCGGTATCGCGATGCTGCTCGTGGTGGCCGCGCTGCTGTATCTGCTGGCGTTGCGCTACACCGGTCGCTTCACCGAGAAGGTGCCCGTCCACGCCGTGCTGACCAGTACCGGAGACGGCCTGCCCAAACATGCCGACGTGAAATTCCGCGGCATGGTCGTCGGCACCGTCGATTCGGTGGAGGTGGTGGCGAAAGGGGAGCGGCAGCGCGCCGATATCGCGTTGAAACCGCATGTCGCCGATGCGATTCCGGCCAACGTCACCGCCCGTGTCATCCCCAACAACCTGTTCGGCGTGACCGCGATCGAATTGGTCGACAACGGGCCCGACACCGCGAAACTGCATTCCGGCTCGACCATTTCCCAGGACACCGGCACCGCGACCATCCAATTGCAGACCACGCTCAACGTGCTGCGCAATGTGCTGAGCAATATCCAGCCGGAGAAGCTCGGCCGGGTGCTGGCGACGCTGTCCGCGGCGCTGGAACCCTCGGCGCGGGTGCCGGGTTCGACCGTGGAGCGGCTCGACACCTGGCTCACCCAGGTGCACGACATTCCCGATATCGGCGACCTGCTGGGTGATCTGGGCCGGGCTGCCACCGCGCTGAGCCAGTCGGCACCGGAACTGGTGGGAGTGCTGTCGGATTCGGTGACGACGGCTCGCACTCTCACCGAGCGGCGCTCGAATCTCGTTGCGCTGCTGACGAATGCGGGCGGCGCCGTCGATTCGGTCAACCACCTGTTCGCGCGCAATCCGGATTCGGGAAAATTCCTCGTCGCCGGTCTGGACGATCTGTTCGGCGGTCTGGCCAAGGATCCCGAGGCCATTCCGTTCACCGCCGCCAACCTCAATACGGCGTTGCAGCGTTTGAAGACCACGTTCCACTGGGGCCCCAAACACCAGATGGTGTGGGCGATGGACGCCTCGCTCACACCGTTCCAGCAGTACACCGCGCAGGACTGCCCGCACTATGGTGACGAGTACGGCCCGCGCTGCGGTGGGGCGACGGTGCCGAATGTGGCGCCGCCCCAGAACTATCCACCGCAGCAACTGCCCCGCTGGCTCGACGCGGCCGGGCCTCGGCCGACGCCGGCGGCCGTGGTACCGACCGCGCCCGCGCAGCAGCCGCTGATCCCCGGTCTGCCGGTTCTGCCCGGAGTTCCGGCGCTGCCCGGTCTGCCGAGTCTGCCGCTGATCCCCGGCATCACCGCACCGGCCGCCTACCACGCCACGCCCGCTGATCCGGCGGCCACCCGTCCCGCCGCGCTGCGTGGACCCGCCGCGGTCGCCGCGGTGGTGGGGGGTCCGCCGAATCTGGCGCAGCTCCTGCTGCTGGGGCCGGTGCTCGCCGGTGGCTATCTGACCGTCGGCGAGATGCCGGAAGGCGGTGTGACGCAATGAAATCGACGAAGGCACTGATCGGTTTCGGAATCTTCGCGGTGATCGCGATCGCGCTGACCTCCACCATCTACGGCACGCTGCAACGCACGGTGCCGGGCTCGACCACTCGATATTCGGCGGTCTTCTCCGATGTGCTCGGACTGCGCGTCGGGGACGACGTGCGGATGGCCGGAGTGCGGGTCGGCCGGGTGGACAAGATCGACTTCGTCGGCGACTACAAGGCCGGGGTGGAGTTCAGCATCCGGAGCAATCAACATCTGACCACCACGACCAAGGCCATGGTGCGGTACCAGAATCTGATCGGTCAGCGCTACGTCGCGCTGGCGCCGGGTAAGGACGCGGGCCGGCAGTTGCCGGCGGGCGGGCGCATTCCGCTCGAGCACACCGAGCCGTCGTTCGATGTGTCGGCCTTGCTGTCCGGCTTCGAACCACTGTTCTCGGTGCTGCAGCCGGATCAGGTGAATTCGCTGTCCGAGACGCTGATTCAGGCGCTGCAAGGCAACCAGGTCTCGCTGAGCACCTTGATCACCCAGGCCGCGCAGCTGGCCGGAACCTTCGGCCAGCGCGACAAGATCCTCGGCGATGTGGTCTCCAACCTCAGCAGTGTGATGGCGGGCCTCGCGCATCGCAGCAACGAGCTGGAAACCCTGATCACCCAGACCCGTTCGCTGATGGACGGGCTCTACGCCCAGGGTGAGGCGTTGAAGTCGTCGGTCGACCAGGTCGCCACCTCGACCGATGCGCTGGTCGGGTTGGTCGCCCAGGTCAAACCCGGTATCGCGGCCGCACAGAACAAGGCCACCACCGGCGTGGCGCTGCTGCTGCTCAACGGCGCGGCGCTGGACCGGGCGGCGGTGCAACTGCCGAACGTGCTGAACCGCGTGGCCCAGTTCTCCAGCTACGGCGCCTACGGCAACGCCTACTTCTGCGGTCTCGACGTCTCGCTGTGGGGCGTGCTGCTGCCGCCGGGCCTGTTCTCCCAGATCGGTGGCAACGCGCATTCGGAGGTGTGCCGATGATGGCGAGGTTCTCGCGACCGAGGTTGCCGAAAGTGTTCGGTTTCCTGCGCAACCGGTATCTGCGGCTCGGCCTGATCGCCTCGGCGACCGTGCTGATCCTGCTGCTCGGCTCCAGCGCGCTGACCCAGGCGCGGTTGGGGGACAAGACGATTCACGCCGAATTCGCACAGGCCGCGGGGCTGCGCGCCGGTGCGACCGTAGACGTCTCGGGGATCGAGGTGGGCGCGGTGCGGGCGGTGCGGCTCGACGGCGCCAAGGTGGTCGCGGACCTGAAGGTGCGCCGCGATCTGCGACTGGGCCCGGACGCGCGCGCGGCGATCAAGATGTCGACCATCCTGGGGCGGTTGCATGTCGATCTCGTTCCCGGCAATGGAAAAGGACTGCCGGACAACCGGATCAAGCTCGACCACACCAGCGTGCCCTACAACCTGAGCAAGGTGATCCAGGACCCGCAGTACAAGGCATCGTTCGAACGGATCGAGCGGATCGACCCGCAGAAGTTGCGCCAGGCCCTCGACACCATGAATCAGCAGATGGGCGATTCGCCGCAGCTGGCGGTGCAGGCGCTCGACAGCATCGGCTCGCTGGCCAAGGTGATCAACGACCGCCGCGACGAGGTCGACACCCTGCTGAAGGGGATGGATCAGGTCTCACAGCTGGTCGCCGACAATCAGAACAGCGTGCTGATGCTGCTGACCCGCGGCGAGGCCATCGGCCAGGCGGTGCAGAAGCGCCAGCAGCTGCTGAAGAGCCTGCTCGACAATGTCGCCTCACTGTCGAAGTTGTTGCAGGACATGGGGTTGGAGAACAACAACCAGTTCGGCCCGATGATCCGGGATCTGAACACCATGTCCGAGGGGCTGGAGAAGAACAAGGCCAACCTCGACCGGCTCTACGAGATCATGCCGGTGACCTTGCGGCAGTTCAACAACGTATTGGGCAACGGACCGTACGGCGATGTGTATGTGCCGTGGGGGCTGTTCCCCGACAACTGGATCTGTTTCGCACAGGTCGTTCAGGGGTGTAAGTGATGAAACTGCGCGCGCTGGCCCAACTGGCCGCGGTGTGCCTGGTCGCCTCCGCCGGCTCGGGCTGTTCGCTGCTGCCGGGTTCGCTCGGCACCGCCGCCGACGAGGCGCTCGGCGACAACATGCGCATCAGCGCCGACTTCGACAATGTGGCAGGGCTCTACGCCGGCAACGAGGTCGATGTGCTGGGTGTGCCGGTCGGCACGGTCGAATCGGTGGAGGCCAAGGGCACCTACGTGCAGGTGGTCATGAAGGTCGACAAGAGCGTGAAGCTGCCCGCCGACGCCATGGCCGCACTGGTGAATCCGCAGCTGATCACCAACCGCCACGTCGAACTGGCGCCGGCCTACGACGGAACCGGGCCCACCATGGCCGACGGCGCGCATATTCCCTTGCCGCGCACCAGGACACCGGTGGAGCTCGACCGCATCATGCAGACCTTCGACCAGCTGGGTGCGTCTCTGAAGGGTGACAGCGACACCGGGCCGATGGCCAGCCGGGTGTTGTTCCCGTTGCTCGACGGCAACGGCGACAAACTGCGCGCGACGCTGGACGCGCTCTCGGGTGCGTTCGAGACGACCTTCGCCAACAAGGACCAGATCTCCAACACGATCGTCAAACTCAACGACATCACTCAGGTCATCGCCCAGAACGATCAGACCGTGCGGGATTTCAGCGGCCGGCTCACCGAACTGCTGAAGTTGATGGGCGATCAGGCGCCCGGCTTGCAGGCGGTGCTCACCCAGCTCAACGATTTCGTCGCCAATACCGCCACGGTGGTGGGGCAGAACAAGGATCAGCTCGCCGGAGCACTGAGCCGGTTCGTCGCGATCAGCGATCAGATGCGTGCCAATGCCCGCAATCTCACCGAAATCGTGGATGTCGCGCCGCTGATGTTCGAAAACCTCGCCAACGCCACCAGTTACGAACATCAGGCGCTGCGCCTGCACGGCCTGCTCGATAAATCGGTGCTCGACGGTGAAGCGCTCTCGACCTTCTGTGAGCGGGTGATGATGCGCCTGGACGGCTGCCGGACCGGGAGGATCGCCGATATGGGGCCCGATTTCGGACTCACCGCAGCACTTCTGGGGATCAGCGGAAAATGACACGATCACAGCGCAGAACATCTCGCCGCGGCATCGTTTTCACCGCCGTCGCGACCGCCACCACACTCGGTATCAGCGGATGCGGCCCGACCCTCGAGAATGTGCCGATGCCCAAGCCGGGTATCGACGGTCCGGGCTATACCGTTCATGCCGCGTTCACCGATGTGCTGAATCTGCCCGATCACGCCCACGTGCGGATCGGCGGCACCGATATCGGCACCGTCACCGGTATCGAGACCACGAATTTCATCGCCGACGTGCGGATGCAGATCCGCTCCGACATCGTGCTGCCACGCGGGACCACGGTGGAATTGCGTCAGGCCACGCCGCTCGGCGACATGTCGGTTGCCATGACCCTGCCGGCCGCGCAGGAGGCGGGCCCGCCGCTGCGCGACGGAGACACCATCGGCACCGACCACACCGGCACCGCGGCCTCCGTCGAGCAGTTGATGATGTCGGTGGCCATGCTGGTCAACGGCGGCGGTATCAACCAGGCCGCACAGATCACCACGCAGATGAATTCGATGTTCGCCGGGCGGGGACCGCAATTGGCGCATCTGCTGAGCGAGATGACCAGCGTGATCGCCGCGCTCAACCAGCGCACCGGCGATATCGACGCCACCCTGCAGGGATTGAATACGCTGTCCGGGGAATTGGCCAGGCGCAAAAAGGAACTCGGCGCGGCCGCCGATACCTTCCCGCAACTGCTCGGACTGGTGAACGAGAACAATCAGCGCATCGTGGATCTCACCACCAAGGTATCGACCACCATGGCGGCGCTGGGCGATTTCACCGACACCACCAGCCCGCAGTTCCTGAGCCTGTTCGACAGCGTCCAGAAATTGATGTCGGGCTTCACGGAAATGGGCGGCAATCTCACCGAGGCGCTCGACGGGCTCAACGACATCTATCCGCCGCTCATGGCCAGCCTGCGGGGTTCGGGATTGGCCGTCATGCCGGTGGTTTCGTATCTGAGCATCGGTGCGCTCAGCGATCCGCACGGCAGCCGGTGGCCCGAAATCGGTGACGTTCCGGCGTTCGCCGGCAGTTTGGCGCAGGTATTCGAGAAAGTGTTCGGCCGGGTCATCAGTCCGCCGCAACCGGTGCCGGGTGCGGCGCCGCCGGAAGCGCCCGGCACGCCGGCCGAACCTTCCCAGCAGGGTGGTGAGCGATGAATACGCCGCTGTGGAATTGGGTGGTGCGCCGGCGCATCGCCCTGGCCAACCTCAGCCTGATCGTGGTGCTGGTGATCGGCTCCGGATATCTGGCCCGATATGTGCTGCGGTTCAATCCTTTTCCGCATACCTTCACCGTCACCGTGCAACTCGCCACCTCGGGTGGCATTCTTCCGGGCAACGACGTGACCTTCCGCGGCACCCGGGTCGGCAAGGTCGCCGATGTGCGGGTTTCCGGCGACGGAATCGACGCGATCGCCGAAATCGACGACAGCGCGAAGATTCCCGTCGGGGGCGCGGTGCACGTCGGCCGATTGTCCGCGGCGGGTGAGCAGTATCTGGACTTCCGGCCCGACGCCGACACCGGGCCGTATCTGTCCGACGGCGCCGTCGTGGAGCGCGCACGCACCAGCGTGCCGATTCCGGTGCAGAATCTGCTCACCGATCTCAGCGGATTCATCGGCGGGATGAATCCGGACCGGCTCACCGTGGTCGTCGACGAGCTGGACAAGGCGCTGGGCGGCGGCCCGGATCGATTGCGCAACATGATCTCCGGGATCAGTCGTGCGATGGCGGGGCTGTCCGATCTGCTGCCGCAGACCCAGCAGCTGCTCGAGAACCTGCAGGTGATCGCGGAGACCACCTCGCACGCGCAGCCCGATCTGAGCACGCTGACCGCGGCGGGCAGCGCACTGTTCCAGCAGGCCACCGCCGCCGACAACGAGATCCGGAAATTCCTCGACCAGGGGCCCGGCGAGCTCGCGACACTCGGCGACGTGGTGGCGAAGAATCAGGATCCGCTGACCGATCTGGTCACCAATTTCGTCGCCATCACCAAGGCGGCGAAGCTGCGGCAGCCGGCGATCGAGGCGCTGTTTCCCGCACTGCGCCAAGGTATTCAAGCGCTCGGGGTGCCCGCCCACGACGGCGCCTATCACACGCTCGCCGACTTCTGGCCGCGTCCCACCTGCGACTACGACACGATTCCGGTGTCCCCGGCCAAGGTCATGACCGACACCCGGGTGCGGTTGTACAACTACTGCCTCACCGCCGATCCCGCACTGCAGGTGCGTGGTTCGGCCAACGGGCCGCGGCCGAACATCCCCGACAACGGGTCCGGGCCGCCGCCGGGCGTCACCGGCAACGAACTGTCGCGGCCCGTCCCGCCCGGCCCCATACCCGACAACTAGGAAGCGAACGCGATGAGCGACAAGGAAAGCGGAGGCGCCGAGGAGCGCGAACCCACGATCGACACCGTCGACGAACCGGAGACCGCGGCGGCCTCGGAGTCCGATACGGCCGGATCGGATGCGGCGGGGACATCCGATACCACCGAGTCGAGCCCCACCGAAACGAAGGCCGCAGCCGAGATTTCGCCGCTGTCGCGACTGCGTCCGGCCGCCGGGGGACGCGGTGTGCGGATCGGCCTGCGGGCGGCGGCGCTGGTCCTGGGCGCCGCGATCGGCAGCAGTATCTACTTCTACCTGCAGAACAAGGATCACGAGGAGGTGCTGGAGGCGCAGGTGCAGGCCCGCCAGGCCGCCTGCGCCTACGGCCCGGTGGTCTCGACCTACGATTCCAAGCACCTCGACCAGTACGTCCGCGATGTGCTGGCCGGCGCCTCCGGTGAATGGAAGAAGCAGTTCGAGTCCAACAGCAAGGACCTCAGCGACGTCCTGGCCAAGGGTGAGGTCGTCGCCAAGTCGACGGATGTGCAGTGCGCCATCCGTTCCGGGGACAAGAATTCCGCGGAGGCGATCGTGGTGATCGGCCAGACCATCACCAGCCTGGGCACCCAGGGCAAACCGGAACCGGGCCAGTTGTCGACGGTCATGCGACTGCAGAAGCAGGGCGATCGCTGGCTGGTCGACAAGATCAGTACGCCGCTGACTCCGCTACCGCCGCAGTCGTAGCGGTTCCCCGGCGAAAAGAATTGGCGGACAATGTGAGTCGCGCACAGGACGGGCGTGCGAAGGCGACGGCGCCGGCCACGCACAACCCCGAGCGTGTGATCCGCCGCCGGCCCAAGAACCGCCGGGCGCAGATCGCCTCCGCCTCGGCGGCGGCCTTCGGATCGCTGGGTTATCACGGCGTGAGCATGGAGGACATCGCCGCCCGGCTGGGGATTTCCTCGGCCGCGCTGTACCGGCACTATCCGAGTAAGTACGCGCTGTTCCGCGAGGAGCTGCTGCGCTTGTCCACAGCCGCGGTGACCGCGGTGACGCTGCCCGCGGAGGCGCAGAGCCACAGCGCCGAAACGCGACTCGGACTCGTCATCGATGCCATCGTGGCCGATACCATCGCCAATCGCCCCACGGCCGCGCTGGCCCGGTGGGAGGCGCGCTACCTCGATCGCGACGATCGCCGGACCTTCGACGAACGGTTCGAGACCGCGATCTCCGCGCTGCGGGCGCTGATCGGCGAACTGCGCCCGGAGTTGTCCCGCCGCGCGGGCCTGGTGCGTGCCGTCGCGATCTTCAGTGTGGTGAGCAGTATCGGCGACCACCACGCGCATCTGCCGGCGAAATCGCTCGCGGTGCTGCTGAGCGAGGCCGCGTGGTCGTTGATCCGCGCCGACCTGCCGGTGGCCGCCGACGCACCGGAACCTATGCGAGCGAACGAGATTCCGCAATCGTTCAAACATCGGGTGCTGCTCGACAAGGCGGTCGAGCTGTTCCACGAGCGCGGCTATCCGAATGTGAGCGTGGAGGAGATCGCGGCGGCGGCCGAACTGTCGGCGGCCTCGGCGGTGTACCGGTACTACCGCAGTAAGGATGCCTTGCTGGCGGCGGCATTCCGGCGGGTGGCCGACCGGATGGCCGCCGCGATCGCACCCGCGGTGGAGGCGTCACAGACCTCCGAGGAGGCGCTGGCGAGGTTGATCGACCTCTATGTCGAGGGATCGTTCGCCGAGCGCGAGCTGACGTTCGTCTACTACGCCGAATTCGGCAATGTCGGCGCCTACGAGCGCACGGTGCTGCGCAATATCCAGCGGCTGGTGGTCGCCGAATGGGTGGAACTGCTGGTCGATGCGCGGCCCGAGCTGGCGCGGGCGCAGGCCCGCATCCTGGTCCATGCCGGATTCGGCCTCGTCGTCGGTCTGGGGCGGCTGTTCGGCAACGACCAGCAGATCTGCCCTCGAGCCCAGGTGATCGGATTGATGGAGATGACGTTGTTCGGACGGCTTGCGCGACAGGCGTAGCGGTTCTTGAATATGTGACAACTTAGATGACGGAATGCGGCTTCAAGTACGGGATATTTCGTTATGGGCCCGTTGATCGAGAGAGAATTACGGGTAACATAGTGGAGGCCGGGCCGACCCTGAGGAGTGTACGAGGGGGTGTCGCCGGGGCAGAGGGAGAAATCCGCGAGAGCGCCGGTAACCGCGCATCGGTGGTTGTCGCGTCGGCTCCGAGGCGAGCCGGTCTGCCGGGCGGGCCCCTCGGTCTCCCGTGTCGCATGGTGCCGCCGATCCCGGCGGCACCGCCCGCGCCCCGCAGCGCGGGGCCCGGCGCATCTCCGGTCGCGCCGGCGAAACGTTCCGAGAGAGGACTCGCATGACAACGGCAACGCAGCCTTGGGAGCCGAATTACACCGACCCGCACAGTGATTCCTACGTTCCGGAGGAATCCGTGCCGGTCGGGCGAGGCCGGGCGGAGGACGAGCGAGCTGTGCGGCCCGACGTCGCGCAGACGCCGCCGCTGACCCTGGAGCAGACGCGCATTCACATCCCGGACTTCTATCGCTCACCGCGCAAGCGCCCCGCGCAACTGCCCGACGCCCTGGATTTCTGGGTGTTCGCGGGCGCCGCGGCCAACGTCGCGATGCAGTTCGCGCATCCCGCGGTGGCGGCCGGTGTCATGGAGAGCACCGTGGAATCCGGTGCGCTCATGGTGCATCCGTGGAAGCGACTGCGCACCACGGCCTCGTATCTGGCGGTGGCGATTCTCGGCACGCCCGAGGAGAAGGAGGAGTTCCGTGAGGCGGTGAATGTCGCGCACCGGCAGGTGCGGTCGAAACCCGGCTCGAAGGTGAAGTACAACGCCTTCGACCGCAATCTGCAGCTGTATGTCGCGGCCTGCATCTACATCGGCTTCGAGGACTCCCATCAGCTGATCAACGGCAAGATGTCACCGGAGGAGCTCGAGGCGTTCTATCAGGGCGCGGACACCTTCGGCACCACGCTGCAGGTGCATCCCGACATGTGGCCGAAGACGCGCGCCGAATTCGACGAGTACTGGGTCGAGGCCTGCCGTCAGGTGATCGTCGACGACGCCTTCCGAGCGTATATCGGTGACCTGCTGCATCTTCGGATGATCCACTGGTACATGCGACTGCTCTTCGGCGGGCTGCTGCGCTTCCTGACCGCCGGCTTCCTGCCTCCGCATTTCCGCGAACAGATGGGCGTGGAGTGGAGCGCGGCCGACCAGCGCCGATTCGAGCATCTGTTCCTGTTCGTGGGATTTGTGAACCGCTTCATCCCCAAGTTCATTCGGTTCTCCGGGACGAAGATGATGATGCGAGATGTGCAGCGTCGGATCCGCAAACAGAAGGTCCTCGTCTGATCTGAATCCACCGGTGCGGCACGGTGATTGCCGACCGTGACGGGTGCGGCGGACCGGCCACTCGGCTCCGCCCTCTCCGCCTCCGCTTGTGAAAATCCGGGCTCGCTCCATGCGGACGGGAACTGGGGACCACGACGGAACGAGCCCGGATGGACGGACCGGTCGATCACACCCACGGGCACCACGAGCTCGGCCGATCGTCGCGAACAGTACATCACCTCACGTGAGTTAGGCGTCTCGCTCGCGTCGCCGAGTGTGTGATGGCGCACTAATAGTTTGTGCACTAACTATTAGCACGCTAATCTGGCCTCGACACGAGGAGGTGGGCATGACGACCGACGTCGACGATCCGCTGCGGCTGGACCGGCAGGTATGTTTCGCCCTGGCCGTCGCGAACCGATCGGTGCTGACGGTGTATCGCCCGCTGCTGGAGCCCTTGGGGCTCACCCATCCGCAGTATCTGGTGATGCTGGCGCTGTGGGGCGAGGCTCCGATGTCGGTGAAGGCCATCGCCGAGGCGATCCAACTCGATTCCGCCACGCTGTCTCCGCTGCTCAAGAGGCTCGAGTCGGCAGGCCTCATCACCCGCCATCGTGATCCGCGCGACGAACGCACACTGCTGATCGATCTGACCGAAGCCGGGTGGGCGCTGCGCCGCCAGGCCGAGTTGATCCCCCCGGCGGTCGTGCGGCGGCTGGGCGTGAGCCTGGCCGATCTGGAGGAACTGCGCGAGGTACTGACCCGCGTCAACGAGGCCGCCCGGCGAGCCGCGCTCGCCGATATCCAGGGAGCTACCCATGAGTGAGCAGAAGCCGAATCCGGTTCAGCGCGTGCGCTATATCTGCGGCGCCACCCTGCCGCCCTCGATGCAGCAGTGGGTCCTTCGCGATCTGACCGGCCCGGGCGCCGCCCGCCGCTACCTGCTGCGATTCCTGGTGCCGATCATCCCCGTACTGTGCCTGTTCCTGCTGGTCCCGGGCCCGCTGTGGATCGGATTGTCGATGGCGGCGCTGCTGTACGTCCCGCTGGTCTACTTCACCATCGCGCTGATGTACGTGTATCGGCGGCACCGCCTGCTCAAGCACGGGCTCGATCCCGAACTGGCCGACATCGCCGAACGGGAGCGTGCGGCGGCCGAACGCGAGCAGTACGAACTGCGGCACGGCCGCGGCTGACGCCCACGCGGTCGCGGAATGTGTGCCCGCCGAACCGATTCCGTGCCACGACGCGAACGACCGGTCTCGGCTCGTCGCGCCCGCGGTCGGTTATCGGGGGTGTACTGTAAGTCCTGTCGGTAATCGCACAGTGCGCTGTGCGCGCGAGCGGTGCGGCCGATTCGCTGGCCGGACGGGCCGTCGATGGTGAGAGTCTGAAGGACATCCGATATGAGTGAGCAGCCGAATCTGTTCAGCCACAGTCCGGTACCCATCGAGACGCCGGCACCTGCCGGCGGGGTGGCGCATCGTCCGCTGTTTCGCAGTGCGAGTTCCTCGGCCGGACCCGAGGGCGGGGAGGCGCCCGCCGACGATATAGCCCGGTAATCCACACGGCGCCCGTAGTCGATCAGTCCGGGATCACGGACACGATCCGGCAACGGGCGCGCCCGTGCGTACCGGCGGCGATCGCGGTGAACGGGCGCGGACACGCGGTCGCGGCGGGAATTGATACGAAACCTATATCCGCCGCTACCGAACCGTTAGCAAATCATCATCGAATTGCCGATTTTCGCTCTTGGACGGTGATCAGATGCCGAAAGAGGGCTTTCGTGCTCCGGTAATGTCGGTCCCGCAATCATTCGGCTAACGAATCGGCGGGGAAGTCACAACCAGGCGCTACCTGCTGGGGACGGAGTCCGGCATGAGTGCTGTGACTTTCGGTTCCCCGGATATCCGGGGGCACGTACATCGGTTGTCGGCCGGAATCACCGACGCGCAATGGCTGCGAGTGGCCGTGGAAACCTCGGCCGCATGCGTCAGCGCCGCGATCGCCGGGCTGGCCATGATGATGCCGATCAGCCAATCCTGGCTGTCGCCGGGATCGGCGCTGCAGGTCGACCTGCTGATCTTCAATATGCCGCTGGCCCTCACCGCCGGCGCGCTGATCGCCGTCATCGCGGTCTCGGTGTCGGCGGCGATCGGCAGCAGCCGCCTGGCCTGGTGCGCGGTCTTCTGTGCGACCTCGGCGATGCTGGTGAACCACACCCTGCTGGTGAAGCTGGAGACCCGGACCCTGTCGACGCTCAACTACGTCGACTCCATGCTCGCCGGAGTGATCCTGGGCTGTCTGGCCGCGGCGGTGTGGCATCGGCGAGCCCCTGCCGGGGGGTATCTGTTCGGTGCGCTGGCTTCGATTCTGTTCGCCGACCTCACCCAGGCGCCGGATTTCGCCTCCACCGTCGCGGGGGAGGGCATCATGCGCGGGGCGCCTCCGGTCTGGATGATTGTCGTCGCACTCGTCCTGATGCTCGGCACGGCCCTGCTCTTTCGCCAAGAACAGCGACCGGAACCCGACGACAGTGCGGTGGTACCGCTGAAACCGGTGGTGTCGGCGGTCGTGATCGTCTCGGCGACGCTGGGGACCTCCGTCTGGATGGCCCGCGGCGGCGCGCTGGTATCGATTCTGGTGGGCGGGGCGCTCCTGCTGCTCGCGACCGCGGTGGCGGCGCTGCTGCTTCCCGGACGCGACGGAATGCTGGTGGTGGTGATGGTGGCCTTCGCTTCCGCGGGGTCGGCCCTGCTCACCGTTCCGCGGCCGGCCTGGTCGACCGTGCTGGTGGTCGCGGCCGCGGGCGCCGGCCTCTACGCCGGATGGCGCATTCGCCTGCCGTTGCAGGCTGTCGCCGGATCCGTCGCGCTGTCCATCGCCGCTGCGGTGAGCTCGTCGCTGGTGGACGTCCCGACCGCGGCGGTAACAGTGCCGAGCTGTATCGCACTGGCGGTGGTCGCCGGATATGCGCTGGGATGTGCCATCGGCCCGCGAGCGACCAGTGCGGTCGTCGGCATCGTCATCCTGTTCGTGCCGTCCGCGGGGGTGGCTCTGCAGGGTCGCGACCTCGGCCGGATCGAATATTCGCATACCTGGTTCCGCAGTGCGGAGGCCGCGGTCACCGCGGTGCCGGGACTCGTCGCGGCCGGAATCGGCATCGGGTGCGCCGCCATCGCGCTGCTCATCGGGCGGCTGCGGCCGGGCGATCCCTTCGGCCGGCACGCCGCCGACAGCGCGGAGAAGCCGAATCCGGCTCAGGCGCGGCGCAATTCGCTCACCACCGCGAAGTCGACGCCGTCGGCATCGGCGAGGTAGACCGGCTGGGTGGTGTGCGCGCCGCGCACCTTCACCTCACCGCGCGGGCCGCCGTAGCGAACCCGGGCGGCATGGCGTTCGATGGCGCGCACGTCGAGGCTGCGCGCCGCCTCCGCCAGCGAGGCGAACAGCAGCAGGCCCTCGTAACAGGATTCGCCGATATTGTTCAGCGCGGGTGCGAAGGTGCCGTACCGAGCCGTGTAGCGGCTGCCGAAATCCATCGCCTCGGGCGAGACCACACTCTCGAAATAGCCTGAGGCGGTGAATAATCCGCGGGTGCTGTCCGGGCCACCCGCGAACAGGACGTCCTCGCCGATCATCATGCTCAGCCGCAACCGGTGCTCGTCGAGACCCGCGCGGGCGAAGGCCCGATTGAACGCCGCACAGTCGGCGCCGACCAGCAACAGCAGCACCCCCTGCGCCGAGGAGTGGCGAATCAGGTCGAGGGCCGGACCGAAGGCGCGGCTGCCGAGCGGGACGAATGCCTCGCCGACGATGTCGATGTCGCCGAATGCCGCCGCCTCGCGGGTGACCCGGGCGGTTTCGCGCGGCCACACGTAATCGTTGCCGACGATGCACCAGCGGCGGATGCCCTGCTCCGCGCGCAGCCAGCGCAGCGCGGGAAAGAGCTGATGATCGGGCGTCTCGCCCACCATGTACACGCCGTCGGAATTCTCGCCGCCCTCGTAGAACGTGGTGTAGACGTACGGGACCCGCCCCGCCGTGCGGGGCGTCAGCACCCGGCGGGCATTGGACAGGTGCCAGCCCACCACGCCGTCGACGGCGCCGGTGCCGATCATGCGATCGATTCGTTCGGCCAGCAGTGGCAGCGGTGCGCCCGAATCGACCGTGTGCAATCGCACCGGCCGCTCGAGAATTCCGCCCGCGCGATTGATGTCCTCCACCGCCAGCGCGGCGCACGCCTCACAGGAGGGGCCGAACAGGCCCGCCGGTCCGCTACCGGGCACCACCAGCGCGATATCGACGGTGTCGCGCCCGCCGCGGGAGTTCGAAATCCTCACCGGAACCTCCGCCGCCCGAAACATCCATCGCCGAATAGTCGCCCCCCGAGCCGACCATGTTAACGACGGCCCGTGTGGGTGGCGAGCGGCGACCTTCCAGGGCTGGTGAAGGGGCCTCGTTTGGCATATACCCCCTGTGGGTATATGGTCGTGGTAATCGCTCGGCCTGTCGAGAGGAGTCGTGCACATGGACGGCAACGGCCATGAAACCGTGGTACTGGATCTGAACGGCCTGCACTGGGCGAGCCGGCGGCAGGTCGCCACCCGGGTCCTGCAACGCCGCCCCGGCGTGCTCGAGGCCACGGTCAATCCCGCCGCCCAGACCGCGACGGTCAGCTTCGACCCGGGCCGGACCTCGGTCCACGATTTGCGGGAGTGGTTGCGCGACTGCGGGATCCACTGCTCCGGCCGATCGGTTCCCCGGCACGTCTGCGATCCGCTGGCCGAGCCGTCCGGCCCGTCTCGTCCCGACGGCGCGCACCGGCACGAACCCGCGGAGCCCAGGCACGATCACGACGGCACCCACGACCACCACGACATGTCGATGGCCGCGATGGCCGCCGACATGCGCAACCGATTTCTGGTCGCGCTGGTGTTCTCGGTGCTGGTCATGGTGTGGTCACCGATGGCGACGGACATGTTCGGCATCGACCTGCCGGTGCCGTTCGGGCTACGCCAGGATGTGTGGGCGCTGATCCTGAGTCTGCCGGTGATCGGCTATTCGTCGACGATCTTCTTCACCGGTGCGTGGCAGGCGCTGCGGGCGCGGACCCTCGACATGATGGTGCTGGTCGCGGTCGCCATCGGGGCGGGATGGCTGTATTCGCTCGCGATCACGCTGACCGGCGGCGGCGAGGTCTTCTACGAGGCCTCGACCATGCTCGCCACCTTCGTGCTGCTCGGGCACTGGTTCGAGATGCGCGCCCGGGGCGGCGCCACCGACGCCATCCGCACGCTGCTCGACCTCGCGCCACCGCGCGCGGTGGTGGTGCGTGACGGCGAGGAGGTGGAGATTCCCACCGCCGAGGTCGCCGTCGGTGATCTGCTGCTGGTGCGGCCGGGCGCCAAGATCCCGGTCGACGGCGTCGTGGAAGACGGCGACAGCGAGGTCGACGAGTCGATGGTGACCGGGGAGAGTCTGCCGGTGCACAAGCAACCGGGTGCTCCGGTGATCGGCGCGAGCATCAACGTCGACGGCACCCTGCGCGTGCGTGCGGACAAGGTCGGTTCCGACACCGCGCTGGCGCAGATCGTGAATCTGGTTCAGCAGGCGCAGAATTCGAAGGCGCCGGGCCAGAAGCTGGCCGACCGCGCGGCGTTCTGGCTGGTACTGGTCGCACTGATCGGCGGTGCGGTCACGCTGGCGGGATGGTTGCTCGCCGGAGCCACCTTCGCCACGGCCATGTTGTTCGCCATCACCGTCGTGGTGATCACCTGCCCCGACGCCCTGGGCCTGGCCACGCCGACGGCCGTCATGGTCGGCACCGGACTGGGCGCTCGCCGGGGCGTGCTGTTCAAGAACGCGCTGGCCCTGGAGACGGCGGCGCGCGTCGACGTGGTGGTGCTGGACAAGACCGGCACGCTGACGAAGGGCGAACCGGCCGTCACCGAATTCGTGACCGCGGCGGCGGAGCCCTCGCCCCGGCTGCTCGCGGCGCTGGCCGCGGTCGAACGGGAATCGGAACACCCACTGGCACAGGCGATCGTCCGCTACGCGCAGGAGCGCGGCGCCGCGCCGGCGCGGGCCGAGAAGTTCGAGAACGTGCCGGGACACGGCGCCGTCGCGACGGTCGACGGGCAGCGTGTCGTGGTCGGCAACCGGCGACTGCTGGATCGGGAGGGGATCGAACTCGGCGAATTGGCCGACGCTCGGGCCCGGATCGCGGACGGCGGGCAGACCGCCGTGCTGGTGGCGGTCGACGACAAGGCGGTCGCGGTGGTCGGGATCGCCGACGAACCCCGTGAGACCGCCGCCGCGGCGGTGCGCGAAATGCACGATCTGGGTGTGGAAGTCGTGATGCTGACCGGCGACAATCGCGCCACGGCCGATCGCATCGCGGCCGAATTGGGCATCGATACCGTCATCGCGGAGGTGCTGCCGGGCGACAAGGCCGACACCATCGCGCAATTACAGTCGGGCGGAAGGAAAGTCGCGATGGTGGGCGACGGCGTGAACGACGCGCCCGCGCTGGCACGGGCCGACCTCGGCATCGCCATCGGGGCCGGCACGGACGTGGCCATCGACACCGCGGATGTCGTGCTGATGCGATCGGACCCGCTCGATGTGCCCACCGCCTTACGGATCGGCCGCGGCACGCTGCGCAAGATGCATCAGAACCTGGCGTGGGCGGTGGGATACAACGCGGTCGCACTCCCGATCGCGGCCGGCGTGCTCGAACCGGCCTTCGGATTCACCCTCCGCCCGGAGATCGCCGCACTGACCATGTCGGGATCCAGTATCATCGTCGCGCTGAACGCGGTGTCGCTCAAACGACTTCGGCTTCCCGAGCCGCAGGGCTGAGACCCGGAGCGGCCGGACGGCCGGGAGCCGCGAGGATGCCGCCGCTACGGCCGGGCGACGGGCGAGCGGGGAACGACCGCCGAGATCTGTGCGCACAACTGCCAGGGCCGCTCGGTGTCCACGGTCGACTTGCCGCTGGTCAGAATCGCGCCGGACAGTCCGCGGTCGAGGTCGGCCCAGCCGTACTGGGTGGTCAATCCGCTACGGCCGAAATGCTTTTCGGTGTGGGCGCCGAATTTCGACCGCCGCCCGCCCAGCTCGAAGCCGGCTCGACTGACCCGGCCGGCGATGCCGGGGATCCGAGGAGCGGGTGCGATCGCGCTGTGCAGAGTGTCGGGAGACAGGATCCGCACGCCGTCGAGTTCCCCACCGCGACAAAGGATTTCGTAGAAGCGCGAGAGTTCCGCGGCAGTGGTCACGAGATTGCCGGAGGGAAGCTCCGCGGTGAGGAACGCGCGCACCGAATCCGCCGAGGTCGAGGCGCTCATTCCACCGCCGAGTGCCTTGCCGGCCACCACCGACCAGGCCCGGGAGGGTCGCGGTCCGGTGCGCACACTCGGCACCACCCGGTCGACGTCCTCCGGGCTCACCCCGAAGGTCGTCCACCGGAAACCGAGCGGATTCAGCACCTGCTCGGCGAGATGGTCGCGCATCCGTTTGCCGGTCGCGCGCTGGACCAGCAGACGCAGGATCAATCCACTGGTCAATGCGTGATAGACGCGAAACCGCCGGGGCGGCCAACTCGGCCGCAACTCGGTCAGCGCCCGCACCGCGACCTCCTCGTCGACGACGGCGTCGAAGCCGCGGTAGCCCGCCGGCATGAACGGCACCCCGGCGGCGTGGGAGAGCACATCGGCGATGGTGATGCGGCCCTTGCCGTGCGCGGCGAATTCCGGAATGTAGTCGCACACCCGGTCTTCCGGCGCGAAGGCGCCCTGTTCGATCAGCATCGCCGTCACCGTCGCGGCGACGCCTTTGGCGGTGGAGAAACCGCAGAACGGAGAGTCGACGGTGATCGGTATGCGTTCGACGTCGGGTCCGTCGCCGGGGGCGTTACCCCAGCCGTGGCCGATAGCCCGGTTCAGCACGATCGCGCCGTGGCGGCGCAGGCAGATCTGGATCGCCGGAGTGGTTCCCATCCGGTACCACGCGCGGACCGACTCCCACACCGCCTCGACGTCGCCGCGGCGCAGGCCCACCACGGTGGGGTCGTCCTCGGGGCCCACCGCGGTCACGGTGTCCGGGTCGGCGGGTACGGGAACCATCGGGGCGACACTGCTCACGGCGTCAGCATAGTGATCGAAGGCATCGGTGCAGGTCAGAGCTACAGCCCGGGCGCGACCGGTTCGACCGTGCGCCATCCGACGCTGGTCACCGACGGTTCCAGGCTCAGCCGGCTGACCGCCGATTCCATCTGCCGGTCGTCGCGCTGATCGCCGACCAGATCCGCGCGCACCTCCACCCGGCCGGCATCCTCGGCGTTGGCGCTGGCGACCGACACGAGCCGGAAGTCCGTGCGCGTCAACGCCTGGACCAGCAGCGCGCGCACATGCGCTTCGTGCGCGTCGTCGGTGACGGCGGTGAACGCGTAGTGCGCTGGCTGCTCGTTACCCGATTCCGGCTGGCGGTCGACCGCTCGCCCGGCCGCCCGCAACGCGATATTGACGATGACCACCGCGACCGTTCCCGCCGCCGCGGTGCCGTACATCCCGGCGCCGGAGAGCGCGCCCACCGCCGCCGCGCACCAGAGTGTCGCGGCGGTGTTGAGCCCCCGCACGTTCAATCCGTCGCGGATGATCACACCCGCGCCGAGAAAGCCGATACCGGAAACGATTTGGGCCGCGACCCGGGTCGGATCGGCGGCGCCGCCGTGAAAGCCGTGCGCGGACAGCAGCACGAACAACGCCGCGCCCGCGGAGACCAGGGCGTTGGTCCGCAATCCGGCCATCCGGGCCCGGTACTGCCGTTCGAAACCGATCACCGCACCGAGACCGACACCGGTGGCCAGGCGCAGCAGCATCTCCCAAGTCGACATGAGACAACCCTTCGATGGAGGGCGAGAACTCGCGCGCGCAGGCTACCGCGACATCGGCACGGTCGCGTCGACACGAGAATGGTCGCCGAGTGAATTCTTGGCAAAACGACGTATATGACTGTCGTCGGGCACAGCGACCACCTCCTTCCGGGACACGACCCGCGTAGAACGGCGCCGGCCGGCGGCGCCGGGAGGGAAGTAAACACCGCCGATCGGATCCTGGCAACCCCGCCGGTGGCCGCCGATTTGACAATCGCGAATTCCGGGTTCACTCTTTTGCAGTCAGCACCTCGCTAGGCGAGGCTCCTGTACGAACACAGGCCACTGATCCGACGACGTCGAGAGACGCCCAGGGTTAGGACAGATCTTCCCGGATTAAGGGATGATCCGAAGTGGCTTCTCCCGCAAGGGGATACGTCGTACAGTGCCGAAGCTCTGACGAGAGGGGTGCGTATCCGCCGTTCGGGCGGGTCTCCCTCTCGCGTGGTGCCGATCACCAGAACAACGACGTGCGCGTGCGTCCCGGCAGCGAGGAGGTGAGGGGCGATGCCATCCGGAGATAGTCCGTATCCGAGTTCGCGAACCGTATCGTCCCCCGGCTCGCTGCCTGTCCGCCTGAACTCACCCCCGATCCACCGCATCGGCGTCGCCGGTGCGGGGTTCCGGGGTGCCGCGGGCTGCCCGCAGCCGGGTTTCACCTCTGAGGAGAACCCATGTACCGCACTGTCTTCCGTCGACTCACCGGCCGCCGCCTGACCGAATTCGAGCGCCACAACCTGCGTTCCTGCCGTCCCTCGGCGCCCGTGCACACCGCCGCGCTCGGCGCTCACCTCGAACGCCGCCCGGGCGCACTCCACTAGCCCGGAACTCGAAAACAACTGGTGAGCACAGAGTTTCAGGAAGCGAGCGCGGCGATGACCACCTACTCCGACGACACCCGAACCCCGGCCACACCGCCCGGCGCTGTCGCCGATCACGCCCACGTCGGCGATATCGTCGGCGCGCTGGGCGTGATCCGGCAGCACGACGACCTCGCCGGCCGCAGCCGGATGCAGCGATTGCGCATGCTGGCGGCGGTGATCGGGCCCGGCCTGATCGTCATGGTCGGCGACAACGACGCCGGCGGCGTGGCCACCTACGCCCAGGCCGGTCAGAACTACGGCATGGCTCTGCTCTGGACGCTCGTGCTGCTGATTCCGGTGCTGTACGTCAACCAGGAAATGGTGGTGCGGCTCGGTGCGGTGGCCGGGGTCGGCCATGCCCGGCTCATCTTCGCGCGATTCGGGAAGTTCTGGGGCGCGTTCAGCGTCGGCGATCTCTTCGTCGTCAACGCGCTGACCATCGTCACCGAATTCATCGGCGTGGCAATGGCTCTGAGCTATTTCGGATTGCCGAAGGCGGTATCGGTGCCGCTGGCGGCGGTCGCGCTGTTCGCCGTGGTCGCGGGCGGGTCGTTCCGGCGGTGGGAGAGCCTGATGATGACGCTCATCGCGGTGAACATCGTGCTGTTCCCGATGGCATTGCTGGTCCATCCGAGCGTATCGGGCACCGGGCACGGGCTGATCCCGTCGCTGCCGGGCGGGCTCTCGTCGACCCTGTTGCTGATCATCGTGGCGATCGTCGGCACCACCGTCGCACCGTGGCAGCTGTTCTTCCAGCAGTCCAACATCGTCGACAAGCGCATCACCCCGCGCTGGATCCGCTACGAGCGCATCGACCTGTGGCTGGGAATCGTGGTGGTGATGGCCGGCGCGATCGCGATCATGGCCGCGACCGCCTACGGACTGTCGGGAACCGGTCCGGTCGGCGGCTTCACCGACGCCGGTGCGGTCGCGGCGGGCCTGCGCGCCCACGCGGGCCCGGTGGTCGGCGCGCTGTTCGCGATCGTCCTGCTCGACGCCTCGCTGATCGGCGCCAACGCGGTCGGTCTGGCCACGACCTACACCCTCGGCGATACGCTCGGGCGGCGGCATTCACTGCATTGGAAGGTGTCCGAGGCACCCGGTTTCTACGCCGGTTACGCGGCACTGCTGGCCGTCGCCGCCGCGATCTCGTTCAGCCCCGACCACGTGCTGGGCCTGATCACGCAGGGTGTGCAGGCGCTGGCCGGGGTGCTGCTGCCCTCGGCGACGGTATTCCTGGTGCTGCTGTGCAACGACCGCGACGTACTCGGCCCGTGGGTGAATACGCTGCGGCAGAACATCTGCGCCGCGATCATCGTCTGGGCGCTGGTGCTGCTCTCGGCCGCGCTCACCGCCGCCACGTTCTTCCCGGGCCTGAGCACCCGGACCCTCGAGTTCGGGTTGGGTGCGGGCGTGCTCGCCGGTCTGGCCGGGGGTGCGGTCGCCCTGCTCGCCCACGGGCGAACGCGGCGCCGCTCCGCCGCGGCGACCGCGGCCCGGTTCGGCGACCTCGACCCCGGTCAGGTGCGGGAACTGGACCGCGGCTCCGAACGCGCCGAACTCGCCGGGGACCGCGACACCTTCCGCACTCCGGCGCTGCACACCCTCGAGCGTCCGTCGTTCACCCCGCTGCGCACCGCGGGCATGCTCGCCCTGCGTGGATATCTGCTGGTGGCCGTCGTGCTGGTCGTGGTCAAGATCGTCGAATCCATCGGATGAACGGCCCCGGTCCGGTGGGATTCGCCTGATTCGAACCGCCCAACCCGGGTAGTACGCCTGCAAGCAGGGAGGAGTGTGCCCTGTGCGGCCGCAACCGGGAAACGGAGGTGCCCATGATGACGGACCCGCGGATGGCGCGTGGAAGCACATCGCAGGAGCAGGCGCAGCGGCGACGGATGCTGCGAGCACCGCGCAAGCATGCCGGTGAGGGAATCGAGGACACTTACAACATTCCGGGCATCATCCTGTGTGCGTTGAGCTTCGTCGCGCTGGCGCTCGCGCTGACCGCTGCCGGATACGGCTTCGGCGGGTGGGCGATCGTGGCCGGCGTGGTGTGCGCGGTGTGCCTCATCGGCGGCGTGACGTGGATCGCGCTGGAGAGCAAGCGCACGCAGGCGCGCGACCAGTGGGAGCCGCACCAGCGACAGGGGCACTGATCAGCGTGTGAACGCGGCGGGCCCGCCGCGGAGGCGAGACCGCCGCACAGATTTGATTCGGGAGAGGAGAGAGATGGTCGAGAAGACTCGCGCCGGCGGTTTCACCACCGACGACGCCGGAATTCCGGTGGCCAGCGACGAAGACTCGCTGACGATAGGCCCCGATGGCCCGATCCTGCTCAACGACGCGTATCTGATCGAGAAGATGGCCGCGTTCAACCGCGAACGCGTACCCGAGCGTCAGCCGCACGCCAAGGGCGGCGGCGCGTTCGGCGTCTTCGAGGTCACGCAGGATATGAGCGCCTACACCTGCGCGAAGGTGTTCCAGCCCGGGGCGAGGACCGAGATGCTGGCCCGGTTCTCCACGGTGGCCGGTGAGCGGGGCAGCCCGGACACCTGGCGTGATCCGCGTGGATTCGCGTTGAAGTTCTATACCGAGGACGGCAATTTCGACCTGGTCGGCAACAACACCCCGATCTTCTTCGTCCGCGATCCGATGAAGTTCCAGGACTTCATCCGATCGCAGAAACGCCGGGCGGACAACAACTTACGCGACCACGATATGCAGTGGGACTTCTGGACGCTGTCGCCGGAGTCGGCGCACCAGGTCACCTGGCTGATGGGCGATCGCGGTATCCCGCGCACCTGGCGCCACATGAACGGCTACTCCAGCCACACCTACATGTGGGTCAACGCCGAGGGTGAGAAGCACTGGGTCAAGTACCACTTCATCACCGACCAGGGTGTGGAGTTCTTCACCCAGGACGAGGGCGATCAGATGGCCTCGATGGATACCGACTATCACATCCGGGATCTGTGGGAGGCGATCGAGCGCGGGGACCACCCGAGTTGGACGCTGAAGATGCAGATCATGCCGTTCGAGGCGGCCAAAACCTACCGGTTCAACCCGTTCGATCTGACCAAGGTGTGGCCGCACGGCGATTATCCGCTCTACGAGGTCGGCCGGATGACGTTGAACCGCAACCCGTCCGACTATCACACCGAGATCGAACAGGCCGCCTTCGAGCCGAGCAACGCGGTGCCGGGAACGGGACCGAGCCCGGACAAGATGCTGTTGGGCCGGTGGTTCTCGTATCCGGACGCCCACCGTTACCGGATCGGCGCGAACTACAAGGAATTGCCGGTCAACGCGCCGAAGTCGCCGTCGCACTCCTACACCAAGGACGGCCACATGCGGCACCACAATCCGGGCGACCCGGTCTACGTGCCGAATTCCAAGGGTGGACCGCACGCCGAACCCGGCCGGGCCGGTCCGACCGCCGGCTGGTACACCGACGGCGAAATGGTGCGCGAGGCCTACACGCTGCGCCGCGACGACGACGATTGGGGTCAGGCGGGCACACTGGTCCGCCAGGTGCTCGACGACGCGGCACGAGAACGGTTGGTGGACAACATCGTCGGCCATCTCCTCAACGGTGTGTCCGAGCCGGTCCTGGCGCGCGCCTTCGAATACTGGCGCAATGTGGACAAGGATCTGGGCGACCGGGTGGAATCCGGCGTCCGGGCGAAACAGGACGAGAAGGATCCGAAAGCGGCCGGTCAGGGCAATCCCGCCCGGTCCTCCGCGCAGCGGAAGGCCTGACCGGACTGTCCGCACGAACACGAGCCCCCTCGGCCGGGAGCCGCCCGGGCCGAGGGGAGCGAGCGGGCGGTTAACCGTCCGCGATCGTGGTATTTCCCGACCATGATCGCGAACTCCGCTGCCGCCCCCCACGTCCTGCGGGAGTACTCGTTCATCGCCGACGGTCAGCGCGGCGCCCTGGTCGGGCCGCGCGGTGACATCTCGTGGATGTGCCTGCCCGGCTGGGACGGCGACGCGGTCTTCGCGTCCCTGCTCGGAGGTTCCGGAATGTATGCCGTCACCCCCGCGAGCCGGTTCGTGTGGGGCGGCTACTACGAGCAGGGCACGCTGATCTGGCGCTCGCGCTGGCTGTCCGGGTCGGCGGTGATCGAATGCCGGGAGGCGCTGGCCTTTCCCGGCGACCGGCATCGCGCGATCCTGATGCGGCGGATCGTGGCGGTCCAGGAGGACGCCGAGGTCGACGTGGTGTTGCGGCCGATGGCGCGATTCGGCGCGGAATCGGTCCGTCGGCCGCACTGCGAGGACGGGGTGTGGACCGCCCATGCGGGCGCGCTGCGGATGCGGTGGACCGGCGCGCCGAAGGCGGAACTCGATCCGAGAGGACCCGACCGCGGGTGGACCGATCACCTCCAGATTCCGGCCGGGCGCTGTCACGATCTGATTCTGGAACTGTCCGACCAGGGCCTGCCCGGCGAGCTGCCCGACCCCGATACCTGTTGGGAGGCAACGGAAAACGCGTGGCGGCGCGGCCGCCCGGATTTCGGTGCGAGCGCCGCGCCCCGCGACAGCGCCCACGCGTTCGCGGTGCTGCGCGGGATGACCGCCGATACCGGCGGAATGGTCGCGGCCGCCACCACCAGCCTGCCCGAACGCGCCGACCAGGGCGAGAACTACGACTACCGCTACGTCTGGATCCGCGATCAATGCCTGGCCGGGCAGGCGATCGCCGTCGCCGGTCCGCATCCGCTGCTCGACGACGCGGTCGGGTTCACCGCCGCCCGGCTGCTCGACGACGGTCCCGCACTGGCCCCGGCCTATACCGTCGACGGGAAGAGCGTGCCGGCGGTGCGCGATATCGATCTCCCCGGATATCCGGGCGCCCGGCCGGTGATCGGCAACCGGGTGCGCGGGCAGTTCCAGCTCGACACCTTCGGTGAGACGCTGTTGCTGTTCGCCGCGGCCGCGCGCCACGGCCGGCTCGGCGGCGATCATCGCCGCGCGGTCGATATCGCGGTTTCCGCGATCGCGGCCAATTACCGCCGCCCCGACGCCGGTATCTGGGAGATCGAGGATCGGCTGTGGACTCATTCCCGGTTGATCTGCGCGGCCGGATTGCGCGCGGTCGCGGCCTGCCCGGACACCGGCGCCGATACCGCCTACTGCAGTGCGCTTGCCGATACGCTGGTGGCCGAGGCGGCCCGCACGGGTGTGCATCCGACCGGCCGCTGGCAGCGCGCCCCCGATCAGCCCGGTGTGGACGCCGCGCTGATGCTGCCGTTGATCCGCGGTGCGATCCCGGTCTCCGATCCGCGCTACGCCGCCACCTTCTTCGCGGTGCAGCGGGATCTGACCACCGATTACTGCGTCTACCGCTACCGCCACGACGATCGCCCGCTCGAGGTGAGCGAAGGCGCGTTCCTGCTGTGCGGTTTCACGATGGCGATGGCGGCCGCCCAGCTCGACCGCCCGGTGACCGCGATGCGCTTCTTCGAACGCAACCGCTCCTCGTGCGGCACCCCGGCGCTGTTCGCCGAGGAATTCGATGTCACCCAGCGGCAGTTGCGCGGCAATCTGCCCCAGGCGTTCGTGCACGCGATGCTGCTGGAATCCTCGCTGCGACTGGGACCGCTCGCGCCCGAACTGCCGTCGGAGGCGGTAGTGGCGAGTACGGATCGGCCGGATCAGCCGCGGACTAGGTGATGTCGACGATCGGCAGCCGCAGCGCACCCGGGGCGTCGGCGGGAACCACGGGCGCTTTGGGGGTGACCGGGGCCAGCCGCCGATAGGGCGAACCCAGCGCCGGCCGCTGATCCGGCTCACCCTTGTTGGGCCACAGCGCCAGCGCTCGTTCGGCCTGTGCGGTGATGGTCAGCGACGGATTGACGCCGAGATTCGCCGAAATCGCCGAGCCGTCGACGATGTGCAGGCCCGGATGGCCGTACATGCGCTGATAGGCATCCACGACACCGGTCTCCGGGGAATCGCCGATCACGCAGCCGCCGATGAAATGTCCGGTCATCGGAATGCCGAACAGGCTGGTGATGCCGGCGGTCGCGATGCCGTCGATCTTGTCGGCCACGCGGCGGGCGACCTCGTGCCCGGCCGGGATCGACGTCGGATTCGGTTGTCCCTCACCCTGTTTGGTGGTCATCCGGCGGCCGAACAGGCCGCGCTCGGTGTAGGTGGTGAGCGAATTGTCCACCGACTGCATCACCAGCAGGCCGATCATCCGCTCCGACCAGTGGCGCGGGTTGTGCACCTTCGCCAGATCGCGGCGGCGCCGCCAGTTCTCGCGCAACCACAGCCGGGCGGGCGAGGTGCGGCCGTCCTCGTCGTACATGACCGTCGTCATCAGCGACAGCACGTTGCTGCCCTTGCCGTAGCGCACCGGTTCGATATGGGTGTCGGCGTCGGGATGGATCGAGGAGGTGATGGCCACCCCCTTGGTGAAATCGGTGTCGGATCGCCGGCTCCGGATCGACAGCAGCTCTTCGGAATTCGTGCGCGACAGATAGCCGAGCCGCGCGGAGATGTGCGGCAGTGAGCCGCGGTCGCGCAGCCGGTGCAGCAACCGCTGCGTACCGAGCGCGGCCGCGGCGAAGATCACCTGTTCGGCGGTGAAGCTGCGGCGCGCCTTGCGAACCCAGCGTCCGGTGCGGACGGTGTCGACGCGGTACCCGCCCGACGGCAGCGGCACCACATCGACCACGGTGGTGTGCGGATGCACGGTGGCCCCGGCCTTCTCGGCGAGATACAGGTAGTTCTTCACCAGCGTGTTCTTGGCGTTGTGGCGGCATCCGGTCATGCATTCGCCGCAGTGGGTGCAGGTGCGCCGGGACGGGCCGACACCGCCGAAGTAAGGATCGGGCACCTCCTGTCCGGCGCGAGTGCCGTTGCCGCCGAACAGGACTCCCACCGGAGTGTGCCGGAAGGACGCGCCGACGCCCAGTTCCTCGGCCACCACGCGCAGCACCCGGTCCGAGGCCGTGGTCGCCGGATTCGTGGTGACGCCCAGCATGCGCTTGGCCTGGTCGTAGTGCGGTGCCAGTTCGGCGCCCCAGTCGGTGATATGGGCCCATTGCGAGTCGGCGAAGAATTTCGCGGGCGGTTCGTAGAGGGTGTTCGCGTACACCAGCGAGCCGCCGCCGACACCGGCGCCGCTCATGATGAAGGTGTCCTTCAACAGGGTCAGGCGCTGGATGCCGAAACATCCCAGCCGCGGCGCCCACAGAAATTGCCGCGCCCGCCAGGAGTTCTTCGCGAATTCGTCGTCGGCGAAGCGGCGGCCGGCCTCGAGGACGCCGACCCGGTAGCCCTTCTCGGTCAGGCGCAGCGCGCTCACGCTGCCGCCGAATCCCGACCCGATGACTACCACGTCGTAGTCGAACCCCATCGCCGCGCCCTTTCCTGGTCCCGATCGTCCCCTCGTACCGTATGGGCAGATCAGGGGGTGGGCGCAGAGATCGACGGCCAGAAAATCAATACTTCCGGTCACGCCGGTAGGCGGCCGGAGTCGTTCCGGTCCAGCGCTTGAAGGCGTGGATGAACGGCGTCGCCTCCGCGTAACCGAGCCGGATGGCGATGTCGTCGATGGTCAGCGGCGTCCCCGAGAGCATTTCCTGCGCGAGCGCGCGGCGCACCTCGTCGAGCAGCGCCCGGTAACTGGTCCCGGCCTCGGTGAGGCGGCGGCGCAGCGTCCGCACACTCATGTTGAGCTCCCGGGCCACCGCCTCGATCGGCGGCGGCGTGGTGATACCGGTCGCGCCGCTGCCGGGCAGCAGTCGTTCCCGGACCTCGGCCGCGATACCCGTGCGCGCGCTGCGGCGCTGCACCAGATCCCGGCACTGAGCGATACAGACCGCCCACGTCTGCTGATTCGCCTGAGGTAGCGGCTGGGCGAGGATCTCCGGTGCGACGGTGAACATGGTGTGCGCGCGCCCGAAGCGCGGCCGCGCGCCGAGCACGGCTTCGAGCCGGTCGGCGTAGGGCGGTTCGTCGTAGCCGAATTCCATGCGGGCGAAGGAGAAGTCGTGGCCGAGCAGATCGGCCATCACCCGATGCATGGCGACGATGTCGCGCTCCACCAGGAAGGTCTGCACATCCGGCGGGATGAGCTCGTGATGGATCCAGGCGATCACATCGTCGCGCCGATACTCGACGATCGGTGTGCAGAAGGCGAATCCGAGCCGGTAGTACCGCATGGCCAGCGAAATCGCCTCGCGCAGCGTGGGACTGGTGACACAGGCGAAGCCGAAGATGCCGAAGGTGCTCAGCCGGTACCGCCGCCCGACCTCGACGCCGAGGGCGGGGATGTCGCCGAGTTCGGCGACCAGATTGCGCACCACCGCCAGTTCGGCCTCGGCCGGAATCTGTGCCCCGGGGTCGGTGAGCGTGGCCGGCGCGATACCGGATCCGGCGAGCAGCCGTGCGCTGTCGACCCCGTGTTCGGTGGCGAATTCGATCATCACCGCGACGCTGGCGATCCCGCGGGGGAAATTCCAGGTGCGGACCTCGGGCGCCTCGACGGTGTGCATGGCACCATTATGGCCGAAACTATTGATCTCTCGGGACGATCCGCCCGGGATAGGGTTGTCGGATGGAGCAGGCGCAGTCCGCCGGCGGCCGGGAAGACCGCGATCGGGAATGGGACCGCGAGGTCCGTGGTGAGACGGAAACCGAACAGCTGGACCGCAATCTGACCAGTTTGATTCAGGAATTGCGCGTGGTGCAGACGGGTGTGCAGCTGCTGACGGGCTTCCTGCTGACGCTGCCGTTCCAGGCCAGGTTCACCACGGTGTCCACCCCGATGCGCGGGCTGTACCTGGCGGTCGTGACCGCCTCGATCGCGGCGACGGTCTTCCTGATCGCGCCGGTCGCCGCCCACCGCATCCTGTTCCGGCAGCATCGTCTGGGCAGCGTGGTGCGCACCGCCCACACCTTCGCGCTGGTCGGGCTGGCGCTGCTCGGCATCGCGCTCACCGGGGTCGCGGTGCTGATCTTCGACACGGTGGCCGGTGCGGTCGCCGCCACCGTCATCGGTGTGTGCTTCGCGGTGCTGTTTCTCCTGACCTGGTTCGCCCATCCGTGGCGGGAGCGGCGGCGCGGCGCCCAGACGCGGTGAGGGCGCCCACAGCGGCCCGAAATAGCGGTCGGCGGGCGTTTCGTGCCGGGGTCGCCGGGTATCGCGCCCGATGTCAGTGATTTCGACGTGTTGGAGGTGAATCCCTTGTCGGAGCACGAGAAGGGCGGAGGCCGCGAAGGTCTCGAAGGCGTCGTGGAAGGCGCGAAGGGTAAGGCCAAGGAGGCCGCCGGTCAGGTATTCGGAAAGGACGAGCTGCGCGAGGAGGGCAAGGCTCAGCAGAGCCGCGCCGAATCGCAGCGCGAGGCCGCCCAGAAGGAAGCCGAAGCCGAGAAGCACCGTGCGGAAGCCGGTGTGGAGGAAAAACGGCAACAGGCCTTCCAGGACAAGGGCGGCTCCTGACGGTCGACGTAAGTAGTGGAACCGACCGAAAGGGTGCCCGGCCTATGTGACCGGGCACCCTTTCTTCGTTCGATATGATGTTGCGTGAGAATCGGATTCGCAACGGGATATGTGTCGCGCCGGGTGTTATCTGCCCAGCGCGCTGGCGAGCTGTTTCTTGGTCATCTTCGACCGGCCCTTGATATTGCGTTGGCGTGCTTCGTTGTACAGCTGATCGCGGGTCGGTCCCTGTGAACCTTTGCCGGACCGCTGGCCACCGCGGCGCTGTGGCGACATATCGTTGGTGGAACTGCGGCTCGCGGTGCGGGTTTTGCCCGCTTGCGCACGATTCTTGTTGACCGTGCGTGCGCCGATTTCCTCTGCGCGATCTTTACTCGCACCCCGTTTCCGGGCCGAGGACTTCACATGTTCGTACTGGCGTTCTTCTTTGGCAGACCATTCCTTGGGCATGACTACACCTTTCGGTCGTGCGGACGGTGGGATGGATCACTACGTCGGCTGTGGCTCGCAGAGCGCCTGCTGCCGAAGACTTTTCAGCGTGCGGGTCAGAATGCGGGAGACGTGCATCTGGGAGATCTGCAGTTTCTCGGCGATCTGATTCTGCGTCTTGGATTCGAAGAAGCGCATGATCAGAATTCTGCGTTCCCGGGTGGGCAACGCATCGATGAGCGGGCGGACCGCCATCGCGTCCTCGGTCAGTTGGTAGCACTGTTCCTCGGCGCCGAGCTTGTCCATGATCGCGCCGTCGTCGGTGTCGACGACCGCGTCGATGGAGTTCGGCTGATAGGCGTTGCCGGCGATCATGGCCTGCACCACCTGCGGGCCGTCGACGTCGAGAGCTTCGGACAGCTCGCGGGCCGTGGGCATGCGCCCGAGTTCGTGAGCCAGATGTTCGGTCGTCGGACCGATGCGCAGCCACAATTCCTTGACGGCGCGCGGTACCCGGGTCGACCAGGTGTAATCGCGGAAGTGACGGCGAACCTCGCCCATCACGGTAGGCACGGCGAAGGAGAGAAAAGAATTTCCCCGTACCGGATCGAATCGATCGACGGCCAGGACGAGACCGAGCCTCGCCACTTGGTGCAGATCGTCGAACGTCTCGCCGCGGCCGGAGAATTTCCGAGCGATATGCTCGGCCAGCGGCAGGCAGAGTTCGATGATTTCCGCTCGGACCGACTCCCGATGCGGATCGGCATGATCCAGAGCGGCCAGTTTCTCGAACCAGGGTTCGATGTTGTCATAACTGTTGGCACCGTGGCGTGCGGCGGTTTCGGCACGACGGGCGATCGGTTCATGTGTCATTCGAGATACCTCGCTTCCAACTGAATCCGACCCAGATTGGGTACCCGTTGGTGCGGCTCTCAAAAGACGTCGAAGGGCGCACGCCGCAATGTTCGCCGATTTCCGCGCGATGACCAGGGCGTACGCCGTTCCTGATAATATCCGGCAGCGGCCGGAATTTGTGTTTTCAGCCCTCCGGCGTGTTGCCGACCCGCCGGTCGTAGTCCGCGCGGGCGGCGCGATCGACCTCGTCGGTGAATATTCGGTGCACGCCCAGGCGGCGGGCGGTGAATTCGCCGAAGGCGCGCGGAGTGAGCTTGTTGAACGCCATCGCCACCCCGGCAAGCCTCGTCACGGTGACCCGGCGCCGCGGACGCGCGATCAGCCGCGTCACCGCCCGTGCGACATCCTCGGGTTCGGCCAGCAGACCCATCGGAGCCTTGGTTCCCGCGATCAGTTCGGTGCGGGTGAAGGTCGGCAACACCGCCGAGAAGTGCACTCCGCTGCCGCGGCATTCCAGCCGCATGGCCTCGGTGAAGCCGAGCACGGCCTGTTTACTCGCACAGTAGGTCGCCATACCGGGCGTGGGGTTCTCCCCGGCCAGCGACGCGATATTGACGATATGGCCGCGACCGCGCGAAAGCATCTGCGGCAGTGCGGCTTTGGTGCCGTTCATGACGCCGAGTACGTTGACCTCGAGGATGCGGCGGGTGATGGCGTCGGATTCGTCGGTGAAGCGGCCGACGGGCATGATGCCGGCATTGTTGATCAACACGTCGACGGGGCCGGCCCCGGTCTCGACCGCCGCGAGAAAGTCCGCGAACGAGGCCGGATCGGTCACGTCGAGCGTCAGCGCCGCCGCGGCGCCGAGCCGCGATCCCGCCGCGGCGACGGCGGCCGCGTCGATATCGCCGAGCACCACCCGCGCACCGGCGTCGCGCAGGTGCTCGGCGATCGAATAGCCGATACCCCGCGCGCCGCCGGTGACGGCGACCACCGTGCCCGGCAGCCGGGGGCTCACCCGCGCCGCCGGCGCCGGTACCGGACCGTGCACGGCTGCTGTAGCTGCACCACCATCTTGGAATGGTCGTTGCGGTAGCTGTCGGAGGGTTGCGCCATCTCGAATTCCCAGTCCCGCAACAGGATCGAGAAGATCGCCTTCAACTGCATGAGCGCGAACGCCTGGCCGACGCAGCGGTGCCGCCCGGCGCCGAACGGGATCCACGTCCAGCGGTTCACCAGATCCGCCTGATTGGGATCGACGTAGCGGCCCGGATCGAAGCGGTCGGGGTCGGGGAAATCCTCCGCGATCCGATTGGAGACCGCCGGTGTGGTCGCGACCAGATCGCCCGGCGCGATGCTGTGCCCGCACACCTCGAATTCGCCGCGCGCCACCCGCATCAGGATGATCAGCGGCGGATGCAGCCGCAGCGTCTCCTTCAACGTCGCCTCGAGCTGCGGAATCTGGCGCAGCGCGTGGAAACTCACGTCCTGGCCGTCGGCGTAGAGCTCGTCGAGTTCGCCGACGACCCGGGCCAGCACCTCGGGATTGCGCAGCAACTCGATGGTCGTCCACGCCGCGGTACCGGAGGTGGTGTGGTGGCCGGCGAACATCATCGAGATGAAGATGCCGGTGATCTCGCTGGCGGAGAACCGCAGTTCGCCCTGCTCGTCGCGGATCGAGACCAGCACATCGAGCATGTCGCGATCCTCTTTGCCCTGCGGCGGGTTCGCGATGCGGCCGTTCATGATCTCCTGGACCAGTTCGACCAGTTTCGCCCGCGCCTCGTCGCGGCGGCGGAAGCTCTCGATGGGGGCGTAAGGGTCGACGTAACACAGCGCGTCGGTGCCGCGCTCGAGTTCGTGATACAGGTGTGCGAACCGCTCGTCGAGTTCCTCCCGGAACTTCTTGCCGATCAGGCACGCCGAGGAGGTGTAGATCGTCAGCTCGGCGAAGAACTCGAGCAGGTCGATTTCGCCCTCGTCGCCCCAGCCTTCGAGGATCCGGTGCACCTCGTGCGCGATGGTCTCGGCGTGCCCGCGCATGAAGTCACCGCGCAGGGCCTGGTTGTGCAGCATTTCCTTGCGGCGTTCGGGGCTGGCGTCGAAGACCACACCGTCGCCGAAGATCGGCTTCATGAACGGGTAGGCGGCGCCCTGGTCGAGATCCTCGTCGGCCGCGCGGAAGAAGAATTCGTTCGCCTCGGCGCCGGAGAGCAGGATGACGTCCTTGTCGGCCAGCCGGAACGAACCCACATCGCCGCACTCCGCGCGCACCCGCTGCATCAGCGCGATCGGATCGGTGCGGAACTCTTCGAGGTGGCCGTGCTCGTGTTCGCCCCCGGAGACCTGCCGCGGCTTGACCAACGTCATGAGAAATCCTTCCGCATTCCGGATCCATCGTTGATGGACACGTGTCTGGACGCTACTACGGAAGGGTGGACGAGGCAAGGTCCGGCATCGGTTCCAGCGGTGCCGGAGCGGCGTGCGGGAGGGAAGTCGGAAAGGGGCGCTCAGCGCAGGACCGGCGCCGAGCGCACGGTGCTGAGCTGCCGGATGATCGCGGCGGCGTGGTTGTCGAAGCGGTCGCGGTCGATGGTGATATCGCCGATCAGATACGGGCGGTAGCAGTAGGCGAGCGCGCCGAAGATGGCCATCGCGTTGAGCGTCGCGTCGGTCTCGTCGGGAGCCGGTGTGTCGGTGTCGTCGGCGGCGATCACCGCCGCGATCGGCCCCGTGATCACCGCGACCAGCTCGCTGCCGCGCCGGGTCAGCGCCGGGGTGGCGATCGATTCGACGAACAGGATGCGCCCGCGCCGGGGGTCCTCGGTGAGGAAATCGGTGAACGCGCGCACCACGTGACCGAACAGCAGGTCTCGCTCCTCGGGTGCTTCGGCCAGTGCGGCGAGCAGTCGATCCCGGCACTGTTCGACGGTGTTCTCGAGGACGGTGGTCATCAGATCGTCGAGATTGGCGAAACTCTCGTAGAAATAACGTTCGGTGAGCCCGGCCTGTCGGCATACTCCGCGCATCGAGGTCTCGGCCGCGCCGACGCCGGCCATGAGCTCGTAACCGGCCCGCAGCAGCCGTTCGCGACGTGCGGCGATGCGGTCCGCCGGTTCGCGTCCACGCCAGGGGCGGCTGCCCGTTTTCGGAGTGTGCGGCGAATCGGCCATGGCGGTGATGCTACCGGGGGCCGGCGACAAGGCGTTTTGTTGACATCGGCTGCTGTTGACATCTAGTGATGTCAACATTACCGTCGGAGCATCGCTTCGACCACCCGCAAGGACGCGACATGAACACCTCGGTCTACGACGACCAAGCCCATGCGATCAGGGCTCGCGATGTGCGATTCGATTTCGACTCCGTCCCCATGCACTACATTCCGGGCGAAGTCATGGCCACTCACATCATCAACGTGATGCACCTGGTTCTCCCGGAGGGGGAACGCGCGATGGCCGCGGCCCTGGCCGAAGCGCTGCCCCATATCGACGACGAGCGGCTGCGCGAAGAGGTGCAGGGCTTCATCGGGCAGGAGAATCAGCACGCCAGCTCGCACGCGCAGGCGCGTCGCCACCTGGAAGCGCTCGGGCTCGACGTGGCCCCGATGGTGGAGACGGTGGCCTGGCTGGTCGATCGCCTACTCGGTGATCACGGCTTGACCGGCCGCGCCAAACACGAGTGGCTGTGCGAGCGGCTGGGCCTGTTCGCCGGGATGGAGCACTACACCGCGGTCATCGGCGAGTGGCTGCTGACCAACGACGTGCTCGAGGCCAAGAACATGCATCCGGCGATGCTGGACCTGATTCGCTGGCACGGCGCCGAGGAGGTCGAACACCGCAGCGTGGTCTACGACGCGTATATGCACGTCGACGGCGGATATCTGCGCAAGGCCCGCACGGCGGTGCTGGCCAGCTCGTCGCTGATGGTGCTGTTCGTGATCGCGGGCGGCTATCTGTTCGGCAAGGATCCCGATACGCGCAAGGGGCGGTTCTGGCCGCTGCAATTCCTCAGCGCCTCCGCCCGCGGCGTGGTGCCGCGGATGTCGACCTTCCTGACCGAGATTCCGCGGTACCTGCGGCCCGGATTCCACCCCTCCCAGCTCGGGAGCATGGACAACGCGCTGCGCTATCTCGCGCAGTCGCCGGCGGCGCGCGAGGGCCGGCGGTGACGGCAGTGGCGTACCCGGTGGCCGCCGAGCGGCCGGGGTATCGGCCGCCGCTGCCGCTGCGGGCGGTCGGCGCGATCTTCGACCTGTACAAGCGCGGCGTCACCACGGAACCGCGAATCGAGGTGTTGTCGCGACCGAACCCGGTGCGCCGCAGCGGTTTCGAACGCGAGCTGATCGTGGCCCGGCGCGAGATGCGGGCCGCGGACGTGGTCGTGCTGACGCTGGTCGCTCCCTACGGCGAACGGTTGCCGAGCTGGGTTCCGGGCGCGCACATCGATGTGCTCCTGCCCTCCGGGCGGCAGCGGCAGTATTCGCTCAACGGGGACCCGGCCGACCGCGGAACCTATCGCATCGCCGTGCGCCACCTGCCCGACGGCGGCGGCGGATCCGACGAGATCCATCGCGACGTGGCGGTGGGGGACCGGTTGCGAGTGCGCGGGCCGCGCAACGCCTTCGGATATATCGATGCCCCGCACTATGTCTTCGTGGCCGGCGGTATCGGAATCACGCCGCTGCTGCCGATGGTGGCCGACGCCGAACGGCGCGGAATCGATTGGCGGCTGGTCTATCTCGGCCGCAGCCGGGCCACGATGCCGTTCCTCGACGAGCTGTCGGCCCACCGCGGCGGACGGCTCGAGATCCGTCCCGACGACGAATTCGGTGTCGCCGATCTCGATCTGATCCTGACCGACGTGCCGCGCGGTACCGCGATCTACGTCTGCGGTCCGCCGCCGCTGATGGCCGCCGCGCTGAACACCGACGCCGCCCACGAGCCGACCGTTTCGGTCCACACCGAACGGTTCTCCCCGCTGCCGGTCCAGCACGGCCGCCCGTTCCGAATCCGGCTGCGGCGCAGCGGTCACACCGTGGACGTGGCCGCCGACGAATCGGCACTCGCGGCCATCGGCCGGGTCCTGCCCGACGTCGCCTACTCGTGCCGCCAGGGTTTCTGCGGCACCTGCGCGGTGGCCGTGCACGCGGGCGCTGTCGACCATCGCGATCGGCGGCTGAGTCCCGCCGAACGCGAGACGACGATGCTCACCTGCGTCTCCCGCGCGGCGGGTGACTCCCTCGAACTCGACCTGTGAGTACGAGACCGGTCGTTTCGGGCAACGACGCCCGCACCGAAAGGAATTCGACGATGGCAGTATCCGAGAGCGCCCCCGCCGAACACACGCCGATCGCGGTGATCGGCGCCGGAGTCGCCGGAATCGGCCTCGCGGTGTCGTTGCGCGCGGCCGGATTCGAAGACTTCCTGATTCTCGAACGCGCCGATGATCTGGGCGGCACCTGGCAGGCCAACACCTATCCCGGGTGCGCCTGCGATGTGCCCTCGCACCTCTACTCCTATTCTTTCGCGCCGAATCCCGACTGGTCGCGCACATACGGACGCCAGCCCGAGATCCTCGGCTATCTGCGCGACGTCGCCGAACGCCACGATGTGGTGCGGCATATGCGTTTCGGCACCGACGTGGAGCGCGCGCAGTGGGACGAAGGGCGGCGGCGGTGGCTCGTGCGCACCGACCGGGGAGTGCTCAGCGCCGATGTGCTGATCTCGGCGGTCGGCCCGTTCAGCGAGGCGAAGATTCCGAATATGCCGGGACGCGAGACCTTCCGCGGCGCCCAGTTCCACTCGCTGCACTGGGACCACGAGCACGACCTGACCGGCGAGCGGGTCGCCGTGATCGGCACGGGTGCCTCCGCGGTGCAGTTCATTCCGGAGATCGCGCCGAAGGTGCGGCGGCTCTCGGTGTTCCAGCGCTCGGCCCCGTGGATCGTCTCCCGCCTGGATCGGTCCACCCTCGGCGTGGAGCGCGCACTGCTGCGCCGGTTACCGCTGCTGGGCACCGCGCTCCGGGGCGCCTACTACGCGGGTATCGAGAGTTTCGGCCTGGTCGGATTCGTCGACCGCCGCTTCCGCCATCCGTTCCAGGCGCTCTCGCGGATGCAGCTGCGCCGCCAGGTCCACGATCCTGCCCTGCGGCGGAAACTGACTCCCGACTACATGATCGGCTGCAAGCGCGCGATCTTCTCCGATGCGTACTATCCGGCCCTCACCCGCGACAATGTGGAGGTGGTGACCGAGTCGATCGCCGAGATCCGCCCCGGATCGATCGTCACCACCGACGGTGCGGAGTATCCGGTCGACACCATCGTCTGGGGCACCGGGTTCGGTGCGATACCGAAGCTCTACGAGCGGATCGAGGGCGTCGGCGGGCTGACCGTGGCCGACCACTACCGCCGCCGGCCCAGCAGTTATCTGGGCGCGGCGATCGCGGGTTTCCCCAATATGTTCCTGACCCTCGGCCCGTTCGGCGCCGCGGGGAACCAGTCCGCGATCTTCATGATCGAATCGCAGATCGCCTACATCGTCGACGCGCTGAAAACCCTGCGCGACAACGCTGTCGATCGTGTCGAGGTCCGTGCCTCGGCGCAGGACCGGTTCCTCGACGAGATGCGGCAGCGCAGTCGCGATACGGTGTGGCTGGGCGGCGGCTGCGACAGCTACTACACCACCGACAAGGGCGAGAACGCCGGGCTGTATCCGAACTGGAGTTTCGAATACCGCCGTCGCGTAGCGAGTTTCGACGCGGACTCCTACCTGCTGTCGCGCCACGTACCGGATCCGACCACCGCAGAGATGAGCAGTATCCGATGATCACAGGACCGTTCGATATGGTGCGCACGCTGCTGGCCCCGGTGCTCGGCGGGGGTGAGCGACTCGACGTGCGCGACAAGGTCGTGATCATCACCGGCGGCGCCGCCGGCATCGGCTACGAGCTGGCCCGGCTGCTCTACGACCGCGGCGCCTACGTCGCGCTGTTCGATATCGACGCCGAAGCCGTGCGCGCGAGCGCGGCCGCACTGGGCATCCGCGCGGTCGCGATCACCGTCGACGTGGCCGACCGGGAGGGGGTGCGGCTGGCCGTCGGACAGGTGCGGGAGAACTTCGGGCGCATCGATGTCGTGGTGGCCAACGCCGGCGTGGTCCCGCGCCCGGCCACCGTGCGGCTGCTCGATCCCGAGGAATTCGACCGGGTGCTGGCGATCAACCTCACCGGCGCCTTCAACACCATCCAGCCCGCGCTCGACGACGTCATCGCGGCGCACGGCCACGTCGTCGTGGTCTCCTCGTGCGCCGCGTTCGCCCCCGGAATGGGCGGTTCGCCGTACATGGTGAGCAAGGCCGGGGTGGAACAGCTGGGCCGTGCGCTGCGGGTGGAACTCGGCGGAACGGGGGCCTCGGCCGGTATCGCCTATTTCGGTGTGGTGGAGACGGCGATGACCCGCGACACTCTGGACGAGGACGAACTGGGCGCCGAATTCGGCGCGCTGCTGCCCTGGCCGCTGGATCAGCGCATTACCGCCCGGCGGGCCGCCGAGGTGATCGCCGGTGCCATCGAACGCCGGTCCGCGCGCACCGTGGCGCCCGCGGGATGGGAGCCGTACGCCCTGCTGCGGGGCGTGGTGAACGTGGCCCTCGACCACAAGCTGACCGCCGACGAGCGGGTGCGGTCGTTGACGCAGCGGCTGGAACAGCGCATCCTCGCAGATCGCGGCAGGTAACCGGACTCGCAAATCTGAGAGATTTCAAAGGATCGGCACAGATTCCGATCAGGACCGCTCGGCACCATGGATCCCGAGGACCACTCGGCGAGATGAGGTGTGCGATGGTCGATATCGAGATCACGGGTACGACGGTCACGGTCCATGTCCGTGGCACCCACCGGCTGCTCTCGCTGTGCGAACGCGTGCGCTTCGATCTGTCCCACATCGCCGCCGTCGCGCCCGCCGAGGTGGATCTGCGGCCGCCGTGGATGCGCGCCCCGGGCACCTTCTTCCCGGGTGTGATCGCGGCCGGTGTCTTCCGCGGCAAAGGCCGCAAGGAGTTCTGGGATACCCGCTTCGACGGGCGTGGCGTGCGCATCGAGCTGACCGGCACCGAATTCAGCCGGATCGTCGTCGACGTGGAGGATCCGGACGAGGTGCGCCGGATGCTCGCCCGCGCCGCCGCGGCCTGAGCCCGCCGACCGGTGCGGCGTGAGCCTGCTGACCGGTGCGGCGTGAGCCTGCTGCTGCCGCTCGGCGCCTGAATCTGCCGTTGACGCTGTGGCGTGAGCCTGCCGCCGGGCTGGAGCCTGAGCCGGTCGCTGCGGCTGGAGGTGCGCCTGTCGCTTGGGCCTCGGCGAGAGCTTGGTGCTGCGTGTGCGGCGTGCGCCTGCCGCTGCTGTCACGCCTCGGTCCTGCCGCTCGGCTGGAGCTGAGTCCGACGCTGGGCGGCCTGGGTCTGTTGCGGGTCTGTGGCTAGGGTCTGCAGCTGCGTTTGTGACTCGAGTCTGCTTGCGGCGTCTGTGCCCGAGTGTCCCGCGGCGTCTTCGCCCCGAGTCTCCCGCTACGGCTGCTGCCCGAGTCCGACGCTGCTGCCGCGAGCCGACCGCTCCGTCTGAACAGCCGGAACCGGGCGAAACTTCGTGCCTCGCAGACCCATTGCGACACGCCGAATCGGCGTGCCGCGCGCGACACGCCGAATAAGTCTGGCATTGGGGCTAATCCGCAGTTTCGCAGATGGCGGTTCATCGACTATGAATGGCATGTGCCGTTCCCACTTCGTGAACACTTGCCGGCCACCGTATCTCACCGGGCGGTGGTCTAGTTGACCGTCGAACACCCGGGAGAAGATGAGGTCAGGCAGCTCGCGCGACGGGTCGAGAAGGCCCGCGGGCGGCTTGCGTACCAGTTCGATCCCGCGCTGACCGAGGCCCTCTCCGAGAACGAGCTGCAGGCCGAACGTGAACTCGCGGAGAAGATCCGCGAGCAGGAACGCGAACAGCGCTGGAAAAATGTCCAGGCGGCGGCATCGACGTCCGACCGCGCCAGGCAGACCTCCGAAGCGATCGCGAAGGCCGATATGCGAGATCTGTTGATGGCCCGCAAGGCAATTGCGGCGCAGAGACGAGAATCCAGCCCGCACGCGAAGGTCGCGTCGCTGTATCGGCATCGCGCCTGGTCGATGCGCGCTCTCGCGGGCGTGGTCATCGCCGGCATGTTGTGGTCGGCGGTCAACGTGCAGCACAACATCGCTCCCGGCGGCCCCACCGATCCGCTGTACTGGTTCAGCTACCTGCTCGAAGGCATGATCAGCGTCTGCCTGGTCATCATCATGATCGGCACCAACAAGGTCGCCGAATGGGGAATCCTGGAGAGCCGCCGCCAGGTCGCGCTCGCCGAACTGGCCCTGCTGGCGCTGACCGTCGGCCTCAACACCTACCCGTACCTGCGCGGCGGCGACTGGTACAACGTCGGCGTGCACGCCGTGGCGCCGGTGATGATCGGTGTGGCGCTGCTGGTGCACGACGCGGCCAGCCAGCGCTACGGCCAGGCCATCACCCAGGCCACCGATCAGATCCGCGATCTGCCCGACCCGGCCGAACAGATTCGCCGCAGCATGCCGACCTTCGTCAGCTTCATCCGGCAGGCCGCGCCCGACACCCGCCCGGCCCCGATGGCCGCGCTGCCGGGCGCCGGCGACACCACATCCGAGGCGCCGGCCCCCGAATCCGCGCGCACGGTGGAGACGGTCGATCCGATAGTCGAACCGGACATCTGGACCCCGAAGAAGTCCTCGAGTCGCCGGTCCGACACCGATGCGGCGGATTCGGTCGCCGACGGCAAGCCGAGCAAGCCGGCGAAATCCGATGCCTCCGACGACGACTCGGATCCGCTGAGCGCCTACGACACCGGCCAGTTCCGCATCGCGGACAGCCTCGAACAGGAACTCGAACAGATCCGTGCCGAGCGGAAGGCGGCCCGCGCCGCGAAGCAGCGCGCGGCCTCCAACGGCTCGATCGTGGACTGATCCATACTCCGGTACGTCCCCTCGTACCGTCCGCACAACAGCCCGGCGCGCTGAGCGCCGGGCTGTTGTCGTCTCCGAGCGGCGTGGCGTAGGTCACAACCGGGCGCCTCCGACTACAGTGCCTGCGGTCAGCGCAATCATTGCCGGCGTTTCGGGTTTCGTGTGGAAGTTCGAGGAGGCGTGGTTTTGCTCGTCCGTGGTTCCGGATGCCGATGAGTATCCGCAAGCAGGCACTCGGGTTCGGCGCATTCGCCATCGTCTCGATTCTGGTCACGGTGGTCATCTGGAATACCCTGGCGCGCACCGTGAACGGCCCGACCGACCGTTATTCGGCGATCTTCAGCGATGTGCTCGGATTGCGGCCCAACGACGACGTCCGCATCGCCGGTGTACGGGTCGGCAAGGTCACCGAGATCGGCTTCGACGTCAATCCTCAGACCAACAAGCACCTGGCGAAGGTGACCTTCGAGGTGCAGCGCGATCAGCACCTCTACACCGACACCAAGGCGCTGGTCCGCTATCAGAACCTCATCGGCCAGCGGTATCTCGCGCTGGCGCCCGGTACCGCACCGGATTCGCGCCTGCTCGCGGCCGGTGGCCGGATTCCGCTCGAACGCACCGAACCGTCCTTCGATATCTCGGCGTTCCTCAACGGCTTTCAGCCGCTGTTCGAGAATCTGCTTCCGGAACAGGTGAACGACCTGTCGACGACGTTGATCCAGGCGCTGCAGGGCGACGGCGTATCACTGTCCACCTTCATCACCCAGGCCGCCGCACTGGCCTCGGACTTCGAGCGTCGCGACGCGATCCTGAAAGACATCATCACCAACCTGTCGGGAGTGATGTCGGGTCTGGCCCGGCGCAGCGACGAACTGGAAACCCTGATCACCCAGACCCGGGCGTTGATCAGCGGACTCTACGACCAGGGGCAGTCGCTGCTGGCCTCGACGACTCAGATCGCCACCGCCAGTGAGAGTTTGGTGGCGATGGTCCAGCAGGTACAGCCGAAACTGATTCCCGCGCAGAACTCGACCCGCGACGCGCTGACGCTGCTGATCGACAACGGCGCGAAATTGGATCAGGCCGCGATCGATCTGCCCGGAATCCTGTCCGACGTCGGCAAGTTCTCCGGCGACGGCACCTACGCCACCGCGTATCTGTGCTCCCTCGATGTCTCGCTGTACGGAATCCTGTTCCCGCGCGGACTGTTTTCGCAGATCGGCGGTCATGCACAGTCGGCGGTCTGCCGACCCTGACCCGCAACGGCGACGGGCCCGGCTCCGCGAGGAAGCCGGGCCCGTTGTTCGTGCGCTCAGGCGCGACTGCGAATCGCTTTGTAGATGACCAGAATGATCACGGCACCGACGATCGCGCCGAGGAAAGTGTGCTGGACGGGCGGGTGGACGCTGAACTTGTGCGGGGCGAAGACCAGACTGCCCAGGGTCCCGCCGACGTAACCGCCGACGATGCCTAGCACGATGGTCAGAATCCAGCCGAAGTTCTCCTTACCGGGAACCAGGAGGCGAGCGATCGCACCGGCGATGAGGCCGATGATGATCATCGTGATGATACCCATGGTGAATCTCCTTGCGGGCAACCTGTAGGGGACCCGACCGTAGCAGGGGAAAGGCCCTGTCCGCAGGCGCATGTGCCTATAGTCACCGGACCGGCGCAAGAGAGTGTGACCGGCCGTTATGCGGGTATTCCGGTACGAATCCACGGCCCCGGACACGACATCGCCCCAGGGCGGATTCGCGCCCGGGGCGAAGGGGTCGTGCCGGCCGATCACAGCTCGGCGGGAGTCTTCTTGGCCACGCTGCGGACCTCGATGGCGTAGATCATCTCCATCACGCCCATGAAGATCAGCCACCACCCGACGACCAGTGCCAGCACGGTGATCGAGTGGATGGGCCAGACCACCAGTGCGATACCGCCGATCAACAGCAGAATGCCGAAGAAGATCGCCCAGCCGCGGCCCGGGACCCCTTGCGGCGCTTCGGCTCCCGCGACCATGGCGGCGATGCCGCGGAACAGCCAGCTGATGCCGATCCACAGAGCCAGCAACACCAGGGAGTTGCCGATGCTGCGGAAGGCGAAGAAGGCGAGGATGAACGACAGGATGCCGCTGATGAGGGTCAGCACCCGGTAGCCGGTGCTGACGTGCGGGCCGAAGGCGGCGATCAACTGCAGAATTCCCGAGATCAGCAGGTAGACGCCGAACAGGATGCCGGCCACGGCGAGCGTCGGACCGGGCCAGACGAGCACGATAATCCCGACGATCACCGACAGCAGGCCGATGACCAGCAATGATTGCCATGCGCCACGGGCCAATTGGTGCAATGGCCCCACGTAAACTCCCTCTTTGCTGGTTGTCATGTGGGCAGGATAAATCCAGTGGATGCGATAGCGGGCAATTAACCAGTATCGAACGAGTTACGGTGTGCGAGCGAGCGCCGTATCCGGGTGTTTCCGCTGTCGTGCGGGCCCGATCTCGCCCGGCCGGGCCGCATTGTCGCGACCGCGTGCTGGATAGGCTGTGTCCGGGTTTTGACACCTGTCCACCGCTGCGCAGAATCGAGGCGTCATGGAACTGAGTCTGCACTACTGGAACTTCTCGACTCCCGCCGATCCGGCGCGTACCGCGGGTGCCATCGCGGAGACCGCGCGGATCGCCGAGGAGGCCGGTTTCACCGAATTCACGGTGATGGATCACTACTTCCAGATGGAACACACCGGGGTGGCCGAGGAGCCGATGCTCGAGGCCTACACGACCCTGGGGTACGTGGCCGCGCTGACCGAGCGGATGCGCCTGGCCGTGCTGGTGACCGGTGTGATGTACCGGTATCCCGGTCTGCTCGCCAAGATCGTCACCACCCTCGATGTGCTGTCCGGCGGGCGGGCGCAGCTCGGCATCGGCGCCTCCTGGTACGAGCGGGAGCAACGCGGGCTGGGTGTGCCGCTGGTGCCGATGGGGGAGCGCTTCGAACGCCTCGAGGAGACGCTGCAGATCTGCCTGCAGATGTGGAGCGACGACAACGGCCCGTACCGGGGCGCGCATTATCAGCTCGACGAAACGCTGTGCGTACCCGCGCCGTTGAGCCGTCCGCGGCCGCCGATCCTGATCGGTGGTGGTGGTGAGAAGAAGACGCTGCTGCTGGTCGCCCGCTACGCCGACGCCTGCAATCTGTTCGCCTCCTCGCCCGAGGACGTCACGCGCAAACTCGATGTGCTGCGCGCCCACTGCAAGGCCGAGGGGCGCGATTACGACACGATCCGCAAGACCGCCACCTACATCGGCCCGGTCGTGGACGATCCGGACGCCTTCGTCGCCGACGCCGAACGCTATGCTGCGCTGGGCATTACGCAATTCGACATCATGCCTGACCGGAATCCGGTCGAATACGCCGAACGTGCCGCGGAGCTGGTGCCGCGCCTGCGCTCACTCTGAGACATTCACTCGGAGTCACCCCTCGGAGTCATCCCTCGGAGCACGCCCGTACTCGCCGAAGGCCGGTTCGAGCAGATCGAAGATGCGCTCGGCCTCGGCGGTGACGGTGTCCGCGACCCGGCGCCGCGGCGCGCCGGACAGCTGCAGCTGTTGAATGCGCTGGAACAGCAGCCGGCAGGCCGCCGCCAATTGGGCGGCCGCCGTCCGGCGCAGCAGGTCGTCTCCGGGTAGCACGTCGGCCAGGGCCTGTTCGCGCAACTCGTGCAGTTCGCGCACCCGCGCGGTGAGTGTCGGGCTGTCTGCGAGCATGCGGCTGAACTCCGGTCCCGAGAATCCGACGTCGGCCGCGTAATCCTGTGCCGCGCAACGGAACAGGCGGCGTAGCGCGTCGAGCGCCGATTCGTCGGCGGCACGGGCGGTTACCGCGGCGGCGAGGGCGCCGACGAACTGCTCGTGATGGTCCAGTGCCAGATCCTCCTTGCGCGGGAAGTAGTTGGTGACGGTCTTCTTCGCCACCCGCGCGGCCTCCGCGATCTCCGCGATGGTGGTCGCCTCGAATCCGCGCTCGATGAACAGCCTGGTCGCGGTGTCGGAAATCTCCTGGCGGGTCTGCTGCTTCTTGGTTTCCCGCAGTCCGGGCGTCGCACTGGCCATGGCCGGAAATATTACCACCGACATAAAAATAGCCTTGACCTACCGCAGCGCGGTGTCATAATCTTACGTCGGTAGTAAGAATTCGAGGAGGTAGGGATGTTGTCCCGTAACAGCTGTTGAGTCACTTCGAGCATCAGCCCGCGGCCATCTGCCGCTCCAGGACGAAAGGCACTGTCGGTGCGCGCAATTCAGTTCTCTCCCGCGGCGGATCGCCTCGCCCGCTCCCGGCTCGTGGAGGTCGAACGCCCCGAGCCCGGACCGGGGCACGTGCTGGTCCGCACCGAATTGACCGGTGTAGGTGTCGGCCTGGTGCGGATGCTGCGGGCCGATGCCGCGGCGAATCCGGGCGGTGAGATGGTCGGGACGGTGGTCGCGGTGGGCCCCGGCGTCGCGGAATCCTGGATCGGAACCCGGGTGGGCGGGGTGGTGTTCGCCTCGTTGTACGCCGAATACGTCTGTGCCGCAACGGCGATGGTGACCGAGATACCGGCCGATGTGCCCGCGGCCGACGCCCTGGCCGTGGTGCGTGGCGGCCTGGTCGCCATGGGTGTGGTGCACGCGGCGAAAACCGTTGCGGGCGCCTCGGTTCTGATCACCGCCGCCGCGTCCGGAGCCGGACATCTGGCGCTCCAGCTCGCACGAGCCGCGGGAGCGTCCCGGGTGGTCGCCGCCGTCGGATCGACCGGAAAATTCGATTTCGTCCGGCAGTGCGGCGCCGATGACGTGCTGACCTACGACGATCCGTGGCCCCGTGCCGTCGACATCGTGCTCGACGGCGTCGGCGGTGACCTGGTGCAGCGCGGCGTGGACAGCCTGGGCCCGCACGGCACGCTGGTCGCCTACAGCGCCGGTGGTGGCGCGGTCGACACCTCCACGCTGCTGGGCGACCTCAAAACGATCACCGGCTTCTCGATGGGACTGCTGTCGCGGACCGAACCCGAACTGATCGAGCAGTATCGCGCGCGGTTGTGGAAGCTGTTGGACGAGAGGGTGATACGTCCCCGCGTGGAGGTGCGCGACTGGACCGAGCTGGATGCCGTCGTCGATCGGATCGCCACCCGCCGCAACGTGGGGCGGATGGCGATCAGCGCCGGACCCGGCCCTGGATGAGCGCGCTCGGGCTCACAACACCGCCTGGGTCTGGGTGACCTTGCCGACGAGTTTGCCGGCGTCGTCGTGGATTTCGGTTTCTACCACGATGAAGCTGCGCCCCGCGTGCAGCGGCGTCGACGAGGCCACCGCATAGCCGGACCGGATCGCCCGCAGGAAATTCGTCTTCGACTCCACGGTCGTGGTGCCCTGCTTGCCCTCCGGCAGATTCAGGTACGCGCACACCGCACCGGTGGCGTCGGCCAGCGACATCAGCACTCCGCCGTGCAGGACGCCGCCGAGGGTGCACAGGCTCTCGTCCCAGGCGAGCCGGCTGCGCACCAGCTTCGGCCCGTGCTCGAGCACCTCGACGCCGAGTTTCTCGGTGAACGGCATGGTGCTGTGGAACAGCCGGGTTCCTTCGGTATCGATCATGATGTCGAGCTTGCCCGGACGCGCGCGCGAGGTCCATTACCTTCGGGGTAACGGTCCCGGGCGGGCCGCATCGGCCACCAGTTCAGCGGGCCCATCAACCGCACCAGCGCCGGCACCAGCAGCATCCGCACCAGCGTGGCGTCGATGACCAGCGCCAGGATCATGCCCAGGCCGAGGAATCGCATCGGCGTCAGCGGGGACAGCGTGAAGGCGCCGGTGATGAACACCAGAAGCGTTGCGGCGGCGGTGATCACGCGGGCGGTGCGGACCGTGCCGGTGCGGACCGCGGTCACGGTGTCGCAACCGTCGTGACGGGCCTCGACCATGCGCGAGAGCAGGAAGACCTCGTAGTCGGTCGAGAGCCCGAAGACGACGGCGATGATCAGCACCATCATCCCCGCCGAGAGCGGTCCCACACTCACGTGCAGCAGATCGGCGAGATGGCCCCGGCAGAAGATCCAGGTCAGGATGCCGAAGGTGGCGGCCAGGCTGAGGAATGCCAGCAGTACCGCCTTCACCGGCAGCACCGCCGAGCGGAACGCCGCGCCGAGCAGGATCAGCGTGGCGAGCACCATCACCGCGATCATCAGCGGCATCCGGGAGGTGATGGCCGCGACGCTGTCCACGGTGGCCGCGGTATCGCCGCCGACCTGGATCTCGACGCCGTCCGGCGGCTCGAGATTCCTTATGCGCGTGACGGTTTCGATGGCGGCGGGGGAGCGGTCC
>NZ_LZMK01000018.1:0-6825 GCF_001665865.1 Nocardia sp. 852002-20019_SCH5090214
TGATTGTCAGGCGCTCCTCGTCCGACCTCGTTGTCCCGGGCCTCTCGGCTCCGGGTCGGTGTCCGTGTCGCTCTGACCTGGAATAAGTTACGTGCCAACCGCATTCGAAGTCAAATCGCCTGGTCATCCGGCCTGACGACGCACATCGGATGCGCTCGCAACACCATTCACAACATCGGCGTCCGGCGAGAAATTCCGACCGTCGGCCGAAGCCCGCCCCGAAATGCCGGAAGCCGGCCCGCGGTGGGGGCGGGACCGGCTTCCGATCGCTATTCGCGATACGCGTCTCGGGGATACGCGACGATTTCGGCTGCGGGTCAGCCGTTGCAGCGCGACGCGCTGATGACGGCGGGACCCGAACCGTCCGAACTCAGGGTCGGCGGGCGATCCGGGCCCAGCGCCGCGATGGCGTTGCGGTCGGCCTCCTGCAGGGTGGCACCGGTTCCGACGGTATGAACGTCGTCACGCCTGGCGACCGCCCCGCATCCGTCGACGAAGCGAAGGATGGTCGCGCAACCGGGAGCCCCCTTCGACCCGCACACGTCCACCGCATCCCGGTCGGCCGTGTCCTGATCGGGCGCGTTGACGACACTTCCGATGTGCCAGCCGTCGTCCATTTCGTAGGAGATGGCGAACGCGCCGTACAGGTGGCCGTCCGGCCCCCGCTCCGCCGCCGCCGAACCGGTTCCCGCGACGACGAAGGCCGTCGCGGTGGTCGCGACGAATCCCAGGGCAAGCTTGCCCATCGACAACATGGTGTTTTTCCCCTATCGAAGGCTTCCGGATGAAGCCAACCGAAAAGAATGCGTTCCACAACCGGTGTTGTCCAGGCCGGGTGTCCCGAAAGCCCTTGCGAGACTGCAAGTTAGGGGAAATATGACCGATAACCGCTACATTCGACAGCCGGCGCAGACGTTCGTACCGCCGAAACGCCGGTAGCCGGCCCGCCCGAAGGCGGACCGGCTACCGGTTCGAAAGGTGTTGCCGGAAGGCAGGACTCAGAAGTCCATGCCGCCCATGCCACCGGTCGGGTCGCCGACGGGAGCGGCGGCCTTCTCCGGCTTGTCGGCCACGACGGCCTCGGTGGTGAGGAACAGCGCGGCGATCGACGCGGCGTTCTGCAGCGCCGAACGGGTGACCTTGACCGGGTCGGCGACACCGGCGGCCAGCAGGTCCTCGTACTCGCCGGAGTCGGCGTTGAGGCCCTGGCCGGTCGGCAGGTTGGCGACCTTCTCGGCGACCACGCCGGGCTCGAGGCCGGCGTTGAAGGCGATCTGCTTCAGCGGCGCGGCCAGCGCCACCTTCACGATGTTCGCGCCGGTGGCCTCGTCACCGGTCAGCTTCAGGTCGTCCAGCGCCGGGCCGGCCTGCAGCAGCGCCACACCACCACCGGGGACGATGCCCTCTTCGACGGCGGCCTTGGCGTTGCGCACCGCGTCCTCGATGCGGTGCTTGCGCTCCTTGAGCTCCACCTCGGTGGCGGCGCCGGCCTTGATCACCGCAACACCGCCGGCCAGCTTGGCCAGGCGCTCCTGCAGCTTCTCGCGGTCGTAGTCCGAATCCGAGTTCTCGATCTCGGTGCGGATCTGGGCGACGCGACCCGCGATGGCGTCGGCATCACCGGCACCGTCGACGATGGTGGTCTCGTCCTTGGTCACCACGACCTTGCGGGCGGTGCCCAGCAGGTCGACGGTGGCCGTCTCCAGGTTCAGGCCGACCTCTTCGCTGATGACCTCGCCACCGGTGAGGATGGCGATGTCGGCCAGCTGCGCCTTGCGGCGGTCGCCGAAGCCCGGGGCCTTGACGGCGACGGACTTGAAGGTGCCGCGGATCTTGTTCACGACCAGGGTCGACAGGGCCTCGCCCTCGACGTCCTCGGCAATGATCAGCAGCGGCTTACCGGCCTGGATGACCTTCTCCAGCAGCGGCAGCAGGTCCTTGACGGTCGACACCTTGGAACCGACCAGCAGGATGTAGGGGTCCTCGAGGACCGCTTCCTGACGCTCGGCGTCGGTGACGAAGTAGCCCGAGATGTAGCCCTTGTCGAAGCGCATACCCTCGGTCAGCTCCAGCTGGAGGCCGAAGGTGTTGCTCTCCTCGACGGTGATGACGCCTTCCTTGCCGACCTTGTCCATGGCCTCGGCGATCAGCTCACCGATGGACGCGTCGCCGGCGGAGATGGCCGCGGTGGCAGCGATCTGCTCCTTGGTCTCGACCTCCTTGGCGGTGTCGAGCAGCTTGGCGGTGACGGCCTCGACGGCCTTCTCGATGCCGCGCTTCAGGCCCAGCGGGTTCGCACCGGCCGCGACGTTGCGCAGGCCCTCGCGCACCAGCGCCTGGGCGAGCACGGTAGCGGTGGTGGTGCCGTCACCGGCGACATCGTCGGTCTTCTTGGCGACCTCTTTGACCAGCTCGGCGCCGATCTTCTCGTAGGGGTCCTCCAGCTCGATCTCCTTGGCGATGGACACACCATCGTTGGTGATCGTGGGGGCGCCCCACTTCTTCTCCAGGACAACGTTGCGACCCTTGGGGCCCAGCGTCACCTTGACCGCGTCGGCGAGGCTGTTCAGTCCCCGCTCGAGACCGCGACGGGCCTCTTCGTCGTACGCAATTGTCTTGGCCATTGCGTTGAGATCCTCCACATGTATATGGGGCTGACACACAGAGCGACCGCAGGTTGGATCGCCCCATTACGCTGGCCAGGTACGGTGCCCGCGACGGACGACCGAGGGTGTCTGGGAACCCGGTCTCACCTGCCCGACCTAGCACTCACTGGTCGAGAGTGCCAGGACCTTTCTAGCACTCGACGGTACCGAGTGCAAGGTTACGGACCCGATGGCCGCACCGTTCGCAATCGGCGATATCGGCTGCACGGTGCGATATCCGGGCGGGCACGCTCACGTATCGTCGGTGACCCGCAGCGCCAGGGCGACGAACGCGTCGGTGCGGCGCTCCTCCGGACTGCGCGGTTCGCCGCGTTCCACGGTCACCTGCTCGGCGTCGTGAAGCAGCAGTTCCGCCTCGATTCGCATGATCGCCCGGATGAACGGAGGCGCCACCTCGGGCGGCAGATCGCCGTTGACGATGTAGCTGCCGTCCGGGCCGTCCTCGGTTTCGACATAGGACAGCGCGCGCAGCAGGTCTGCGCGTAGTTCCCCCGCGATCAGGTCGGAATCCGATCCATCCGCCATAGCAATATCGTATCCGGACCACCGATCACCTCATCAGCCCCACAACTTCACAGCCGTATCGATGAGTGAGCGGGCACGGCGTGGCCACCGCGGAATCGGGCACGGACTCTGCGGATTCGGGAGGCGCATTCCGGGCCGCGGAACCGGCCGCGACGCGGCGAGTCGCGCCGGGCCGGATATCGCGACGACGGCCGCGCCGCGCCGGATCGGGACGCCGGCGAGCATCGATCAGGCACTCGGCGGGGCCGGCGGCTGCGGCGGAGCGGGTGGCGCGGGCGGAGCCGGCGCGGGCGGAGCCGGCGCGGGCGGCGGCTGGGGTGCATCCACCGGATTCGGCGGCATGAACTGGGCGAGCTGGGCGACCAGATCGCGTTCGATATCAGTCTTGGTCAAGCCGAGTCCCGACAGCACGCCGCTGCCGTCCTCCTGCTCGAGCAGCGCGAGCAGGAGGTGTTCGGTGCCGATGTAGTTGTGGCCGAGCCGAAGCGCCTCGCGGAAGGTCAGCTCCAGCGTCTTGCGGGCGCTCGCGGTGTACGGGATGAGGGCGGGAACCTCGTCCACCGCCGCCGGCAGCGCCACTGTCGCCACCCGGCGCACCGCGTCCAGCGAGACTCCCTTGGCGACGATGGCGTGTGCGGCCAGCGCGCCCGGCTCACTGAGCAGTCCGAGCACCAGATGTTCGGGCTGGATCTCCGCGTTGCCCGCGCGCCGAGCCTCCTCCATGGACGCCATCACCACATTGCGCGCGCGGGGCGTGAAGCGCGCGAACCCGGCATTCGGATCCATCGCGGGATCACCCGGTTTCGGCACGAAACGCTTCTGCGCGGCTTGTTTGGAGACGCCCATGCTCTGGCCGATATCGGTCCAGGAGGCGCCCGAGCGGCGGGCCTGGTCGACGAAGTGGCCGATCAGATGATCGGCCACCTCGCTCATATGTTCGGCGACCACGATGGCGTCGGACAGTTGTTCCAGGACGTCGTCGGGCCGGGCGCGTTTGATGCCTTCGATCAGATCGTCGAGGCGGATACGTTCGGTCATACGTCAACGCTAGGTTGACTGCCATATGTCAGTCAACCATTGGTTGACGACAATTCAGGGACGCGCCTGCATCGCCGCGCCGCGCACGATCATCTCCTTCACCACCGCGGCCGGACGACCGGTCAGGGCACGCGGCGTCGGGGCGTCGTCGGCGCGGACGAACTGCACGACCGCGTCGCGGCGCCCGAGACTGATGCACTGCAGGACGTAGCGGAAACGCAGATCGTCCGGCTCCGCGCCGCGCATCCGGGCGAGCGCCGACCGCGCGGCATGGGATCCGGTCGGCAGCGCCGTCGCACAGGCCATCCGCAGTTCGCGGCCGCCCGGTCCGGTGATCGCGGCGCAATCGCCCGCGGCGTAGATATGCGGGTCGGAGGTGCGCAGCGTGGCATCCACCAGGACGCGACCGCGCGCATCGACCGCCAGCCCGGCGCGGGCGGCGAGGTCGCTGGTGGTGAAACCCGTTGTCCACAAAACCGTTTCGGCGTCGATGTGGCCACCGTCGGCGAGCCGCACGCCGTCCGCCGCGACCTCGACGACCTTGGCGCCCGCGTGCACCTCGACGCCGAGCCGCTCCAGGGTGGCGGCGATATGCCGCTGCGCGCGATCGGAGAGCCAATAGCCCGGCTGCTCCGAACTCACCAGCGCCACCGACAGTTCCGGATGTGATTCGGCGAGCTCGGCCGCGGTCTCGATGCCGGTCGCACCGCCGCCGACCACCGCGACACGACCACGCAGCGGTGGCAGCGCGGCGATGTTCTCGAGTGTCGCGATCGGATGGGCGTGATCCCGCACGCCCGCAACGCTGTCGGTATCCGCGGCGCTGCCGAGGGTGTACACCAGCGTGTCGTAACCCAGCACCGAACCATCGGACATCGAAACCTCTTGTGCCGCAGTATCTATCGCGGTAACCCGGCCACGGACGAAATGGGCGCCCTTGCGTTCCAGCATGGTCCGCAGATCCCGGCGCGCGATCGTCTGCCCGGCGGCGAGCTGATGCAGCCGCACGCGCTCGACCATTTCCGCACGGCTGTCCACGACCGTGATCTGCGCGCCGCGGGATTTGCAGAGTCTGCCCGCCGCGGCCAGGCCGGCGTAGCCGGCGCCCAGCACGAGGATTCGGTGGGATGCGGTGTGATGTGCATTCATGGGTGACTCCTTTTCGAGGCCGACACCCTTCAGACCGGACAGCTCGCCGATCCCTGACAACGAGCTGCTGTGTTCCGCATCACTACCCGAGGCGATCGGCCTCCGCCGGCGCCGGGAAGCGACCGAAGTACGCGAGTTTGTCGGGATTCACCAGGATCCGGATCGCCGAGATCCGCTCACCGTCCACGTCGGCCGCGCCGATCAACAGCAGGTCACCGTGGACCCGGGCCACGGCGGCCGGTGCGCCGTTGACCTCCTCGATGCTCAGTTCGAGGTCCTCGACCTCGCGGTGGAACAGCCCGGCCAGATAGCGCGCCACCCGGGCCGCCCCGACCACGGGCCGGCGGGCCGCGCTCATCTTGCCGCCACCGTCGGCGACCGAGACGATATCGGCGGTGAACATCTGTTCCAGCGCAGCGATATCGCCGGCCCGGGCGGCCACGAGGAAGCGCTGGAACAGTTCCCGGGCGCGGGCGGGTTCGGCGTCGAACCGGGTGTGTTCGCTGCGGACGTGCATGCGGGCACGGCGGTAGAGCTGCTGCGAATTCGCCTCCGACAACTCGAGCATGTCGGCGATCTCGCGATGGGCGTAACCGAAGGCCTCGCGCAGCACGAAAACGGCGCGTTCGGCGGGCGACAACCGTTCCAGCAGCGTCAGCATCGCCAGCGAGACGAGTTCGCGCTGCTCCGCGGATTCCATCGGACCGAGCTCGCCCCCGCCGGTAGGCACCGGTTCCGGCAGCCAGGGGCCGACATAGGTTTCGCGGCGTGTGCGCGCCGACTCCAGCCAGCTCCGGCACAGATTCACCACGACCGTGGTCAGCCAGGCCTCGGCGGACCGAATATCGGCGCGCTCGGTGGCCTCCCAGCGCAGATAGGTCTCCTGGACGGCGTCTTCGGCCTCGCTCGCCGAGCCGAGCATGCGATAGGCGAGTGCGAACAGGCGGGAACGATGGCGTTGGAATTCGGCCAGACCCGTATCGTCCATCCGCTCCGCCCTCCAGTGCCGGCCCGGTGATCGAGGGCGAGACTACTCGCCGTCGGCCCCAGGGTCGCGTTTCGGCCAGGTGATGTGGGACAGCCGGGCTCGCTGGTCGGCGGCGGCGGGCCCAGCACAGGCCGGGCCCGGAGCTATTCCGTGACCATCCCGATGGCGACCGCGACGGGCTTGTCGGCCTCACTCTTGGACAGGCACACCAGTTTCGCGGTCCCCAGCGCCACATTCGGGCTGCCGTCGAACTTCGAGCCGGGGTTCTCCGCCAAAATGCGGTCCATCAGGGACTTTTCACCCTCGATATCGAGTTTGCGGAACTCGCCGCAGGTGGTCTGCGAGGCCGGGCCCAGTCCCGAGTTCTCCGGATGCGCGGTGGTGCCGGGCGCCTCGGTGGTTACGCACGAGATGAAACGACTGACCGTGACGGCCGTCGCGCTGGGCGCACTGACCATC
>NZ_LZMK01000019.1:0-24818 GCF_001665865.1 Nocardia sp. 852002-20019_SCH5090214
GTTGTGGGTGCCTCGATTGTTGTTACCGCCGTTGTTGTTCCCCCCGTTGTTGTTCCCTCCGTTGTCGTTCCCCCCGTTTTCGCGGCGGAACGATTCGTAGATGTCCAGGAGCACCTGCTTCTGCCGTTCCGTGATGTCGGTATCGGCCAGCAGTGCGTCCCGCACCGGGCTGTGCTCTCTCTGTTCGAGATAGCCGGCCCGGACGTACAAGACCTCCGAAGACACGCGCAGACCCTTGGCGATCTGCGTGAGTACCTCGGCGGACGGGTTGCGCAATCCGCGCTCGATCTGACTCAGGTACGGATTGCTCACCCCCGCCAGCTGTGCGAGCTGACGCAACGAGACCTGAGCGGCCTCCCGCTGCGCCCGGATGAAGCCTCCGATGTCGTGCGCCGCGTTGGCTACGCGACCCACCCGGTCTCCGGGAACCGCAGACGTCTCTGCGGTTTCCCCCGTGTTCCGATCAGAAACCTCTGGTTCCTGTGCCATCACACTGCTCACCTTCCGGCGGTTGTACGGTCGATTCTAAATGAGGGTGCTAACTCTTGCAAGCACCCTTGTTAGCACTATTTCAGCAAACTTCGGGCAGCGGCCGTCAGAAGCCTGGGAAGAGTAAATGGGATACGGCGTAAATCGCCAGGCCGGCAAGTGATCCGACCACCGTTCCGTTGATCCGGATGAATTGCAGATCGCGCCCCGCCTGCAATTCGATCTTGCGACTCGCCTCCTCGGCATCCCAGCGGGCAACCGTGTCGCTGATCAGGGCCGCGATCTCGGAACCGTAGTTGGCGACGAGATATCTCACACCGCGTTCAACCCAAGCGTCCACTTGTTTTGTCAGTTCGGGTTCGTCGACCAGACGCTGACCCAACTGCTGCACATTCTCCGAGATCTTGCGGCGCAAGGTGCTGTTCGGATCGTCGGCCGATTCCAGGATCATCCGTTTGGCCGCACGCCAGGTCGCACGCGCCATTCCGGTTATTTCCTCGCGCCCCATGATCTCGGCCTTCACCCGCTCGGCCTTGGCGATCATCGCCTCGTCGTACTGCAGATCGCGAGCGAAATCCTCGAGAAATCGGTTCGCCGCCATTCGCACTTCGTGATCGGGTTGTGAGCGAATCTTCCAGGTGAATTCCACCAATTCCCGGTAGATCTTCTCCGAAAGCAGGATATTGGCGAATTTCGGCGCCCACGACGGGGCGTCACGCATGACGATCCGGTCCAGGGTCTCCTGACTCGCCAGCGCCCACTGGTGGGCGCGTTCGGCCAGCAGATCCAGCAGCGGCTCCTGCCGGTTCTCGGCCAGCAGTTCGGCGAGCACCCGCCCGATCGGCGGCCCCCACTGCGGTTCGGCGATGCGCTTGACGATGGTCTGGTCGATGACCTGCTCGACATCGGAGTCGCGCAGCGCGCCGATCACCGCACGCAGAATGGTCGACGACTCCTCCGACACCCGCGCGGCGTGCCGGAAATCGGCCATCCACGTTCCGAGGCGCAACGAGATCTGCGCCGAATTCACCTTCGTCGCCACGGTGTCGGGCGAGAGGAAATTGGTGCGGACGAAATCGCCCAGGCTGGTGCCGAGCTGATCCTTCTTCTTGCGGATGATCGCGGTGTGCGGAATGGGCAGGCCCAGCGGATGCCGGAAGAGCGCCGTGACCGCGAACCAGTCCGCCAGCGCGCCGACCATGCCGGCCTCCGAGGCCGCGCGCACGTAGCCGACCCAGCTGCCGCCGATACCGTTCGAGCCGAGCCAGCAACAGACCAGATAGACGACCGTGGCCGCCACCAGGAAGCCGGTCGCGACCATCTTCATCTTGCGCAGATCGCGTTTCTTCCCGGATTCGTCCATCAGGTCGGCGAACGAAGACGGTGGTCCGGGCGCGCCCCGGGCCGAGGACCGTGTGGCATTTCCCACTCCCGCCCGGGTATCGGGGTGCGCGTTCGCTTCCGCCAGGACGGGGGCGCTGCCGGCAGATTGCTCCATATCCCCATTCTGGCCGGAATATCGGCGTCGCCGGCGTGCGCCCGCTCACCCCGCGCCCGCGCCCGCCTCCGGCGAACGCCCCCGAGCCGAGAGCCGGGCCACTCGGCGAACCGGGAACATCACCTCGGCGAAGGACTTAAGCTGGTGGTGCCCTTATCCCCGGATCCAGGAGTCCCCTCGAGCATGACCACACATCGTGCCGCGAGCGCTGCCGTCGACTCCGCTGCGGTGCGCCCCGGCCGGGTGGACGGTCGCAAGCGGCGCTGGCACCAGCACAAGATCGACCGCAGGGAAGAACTCGTCGACGGCACCCTCGCCGCTATCCGCAAACGCGGCGGCGATGTCGGGATGGACGAGATCGCCGCGGAGATCGGCGTATCCAAAACCGTCCTCTATCGCTACTTCTCGGACAAGTCCGATCTGACCCGCGCCACCATGGAACGGTTCATCGAGACCACGCTGATGCCGCGGATCTACGAGGCGATCAGCGACGACGCCGACGAATATCAGCTGGTCCGCAACACTCTGGCCGCCTATGTGCACACCGTCGAGGCCGATATCGACGTCTACCGCTTCATCATGGGCAACGGCTCGACCACCGACAAGTCCAGCCTCGCCGATTTCGAGAAGCTGTTCGCCGACGTGGTTTCGGTGGTGGTGCAGACCAAGGCCTTCGATCGCGGCGTCGACACCGAGGGCGTGCTGCTGTATTCGTACGTGATCGTCGGCGGTGTGCAGCTGGCCACCGACTGGTGGATCAGCAACCGTTCGATGTCGGCCGATCGCATGCTCGACCATCTGGCGATGATGGTGTGGAGCGCTATCGAGGGCATGGTCCGGGCGGGTGGTTCGCCGGAGAAGTTCAACGCCGTGCCGCACGAACTTCCCGAGGCCGACCTGGGCTGATTCGCCCGCGAAGGAATCCGTGCTCGCCGTCTCTGGGCCGACGGCTCGCGCTTGGCTACGCTGAAGACCGGCCAGGCGGGGCATCAACGGAGGTCATCAATGGCGAAAGAGCTGCCGACGTCGCGGCTGGCGCGGGGGACGAAACTGGGTGTGGCCGTCGCCGGCAACGTCTTACGTGCGCAGAAGACCCGCCGTTCCATGCGCGGACGCTCCGAAGCGGTGCGCGAGCGGATGGCCGAGGAGTCGATGATCCGCGCCACCGAGCAGATGGTCATGGTGCTGGGCACCATGAAGGGCGTGGCCATGAAGCTCGGCCAGATGCTCTCGGTGCTGGATCTGGATCTGGTTCCGCCCGAACATCGCGAGCGATTCCAGCGCCGGCTGGCCGTCTTGCGCGACAGCGCGCCGAAGGTCTCCTTCGACACCATGCGCGGCGTCATCGAGAAGGATTTCGGCCGCACGCTCGAGGAGCTGTTCGCCGAATTCGAGGACGAACCGATCGCGGCGGCCTCCATCGGCCAGGTCTACCGGGCGCGACTGCACGACGGGCGCGCGGTCGCGGTGAAGGTGCAGTATCCGGGCATCGATACCGCCGTGCGCGCCGATCTGAAGAATCTCGCGATGTTCCGCCGCGTCCTGCAGTCGGCGATGCCGTGGGTGACGCCGGCGGTCCTCGACGAACTGCGGCTGAACCTCGAGAGCGAACTGGACTACGTGGCCGAGGCGCATACCCAGCGCGAGGTGGCCGAACTGTTCGCCGACCATCCGTTCATCGTGGTCCCGGCCACGATGCCCGAGCTGTCGAGTACGCACGTGCTGGTCAGCGAGTATTTCCCCGGTCGCAGTTTCGAGGAGATCCGCCGATTGCCGGAGGCCGAACGCGACCGGGTCGGCGAGATCATCTACCGCTTCTACGTCGGTTCGCTGTTCACCTTCAACGAATTCTGCGGGGACCCGCATCCGGGCAATCTGCTGCTCGGCGAGGACGGCCGGGTCGCCTTCCTGGATTTCGGGCTGTTCAACCGGATGGATCCCGAACACGTCCGGTTCGAGGCCACCTGCATCCGTGCGGCGGCCGAGGAACGTGCCGAAGATCTGCGCCAGTTGATGATCGACCACGGCATCATCGATTCACCGGAGGAGATCACCCCCGAGGACTGTCTGGAGTATGTGCTCGCCGCGTGCGAGTGGGCACTGATCGACCAGGACCTGACCATCACCCCCGAATTGGCCAGCGGCGCCTTCGTGCTGGCGGTCGATCCGCGCGCGAGTGAGTACGCCGGGATGAAGCAGCAGAATCTGCCGCCGGAACATCTGTTCTCCCGGCGTGCGGATTTCCTGACCTTCGGGGTACTCGGCCAGCTGGAAGCGACCGGGAACTGGCATCGGATCGCCCGCGAGTGGCTCTACGGTGACGACCCGGTGACCGAACTCGGTAAGCAGCACCACGCCTGGCTGGCCCGGCGCGGCCTGCCGCGCAAACCTGCCAAGCGCGCCGCGCCACGCAAAGCCGCCGGCGGAAAACGTACCAGCACAAAGTAATCGGCCACCACGAGAATGGGATGGGCATGACCGACAGGGAATTCGACCTCGTACTGTTCGGCGCGACGGGGTTCGTCGGCCGGCTGACCGCGCAGTATCTGGCCGAGGCCGCGCCCGCGGATGCGCGTATCGCCCTCGCGGGCCGTTCGCCGGAGAAACTCACCGCGGTGCGCGACGAACTCGGCGGCGGGGCGGCGATCTGGCCGCTGCTGGTCGCCGATTCCTCCGACCAGGCGGCACTGGACGCGCTGGCGGCCCGGACCAAGGTCGTGGTCACCACCGTGGGCCCGTATCTGCGGTACGGCCTGCCCCTGGCCCAGGCCTGCGCGAATGCCGGCACCCACTACGCGGACCTCACCGGCGAGCCGCTGTTCATCCGCGAATGTATCGATCGGTTCGGCGAGCGGGCCGCCGAAACCGGCGCGAAAATCGTGAATTCTTGTGGCTACGACTCGATTCCGTCGGATCTGAGCGTTTATCGGCTCTACCGCCGGTCGGTCGAGGACAACACCGGGGAGCTCACCGACACCACCCTGGTGGCCTGGCTCAAGGGCGGCGCCAGCGGCGGCACCATCGACTCCGGGCGGGCGATGATGGAGGCTATCGCCACCGATCCGGCCAAGGGTTCGGTGCTCTCGCACCCGTATTCGCTGAGCCCCGACAAGTCGATGGAACCCGATGTGGGCCGGCAGTCCGATCAGGCTCTCTCGCGCGCCTCGGCGATCGACCCCAGCCTCGACGGCTGGGTCGCCACCTTCGTGATGGCCGCGCACAACACCAAGGTGGTGCGGCGCAGCAACGGCCTGCTGGGCTGGGTGTACGGCAAGAACTTCCGCTATCGCGAGGTGATGAGCGCCGGAAGCTCGCCGGCAGCACCGCTGGTCGCCGCGGGTATGGCGGGCGGCATCGTCGCCACTATGACCGCCGGCGCCCTGCTCTCCCGCGTGTCGGTGGGGCGCCGGCTCCTGGACCGGATCCTGCCGAAGCCGGGCACCGGCCCCGGCGAGCAGGCCCGCCGTAGTGGCTGGTTCACCATGAAGACCTTCGCCGACACCACCTCGGGCGCACGGTACGTCTGCACCTTCGCCGGACAGGGCGACCCCGGCTATCAGGCCACCTCGGTGATGCTCGGCGAGGCCGGACTGTGCCTGGCCTTCGACGAACTCCCGGAATTGGCGGGCATCCTCACACCCGCCTCCGCCATGGGCGATCCCCTCACCGATCGCTTGCGGCGGGCCGGGATGACCATCGAGGTCGAGCGCGCCTGAACGACGGAAGAGCTTGCGGCGGCAGGCCCGTTCACAGATCGTCGGGCAGTGAACGGGTCAGCCGCCACAGCGCGTGCACCGCCGCGCCGTCGAGCATGCCGACCTCGTCGAAATAGCGCAGCATCGGCTCGGACAGGAAACTCATCGTCCGCCGGTACTGCGGGCCGGTGAAGGCCGCGGCGAATCCGCGCCGGGGGTCGATACCCACCGCGCGATAGACCTGCGGATTGACGAGCATCGGATACAGCACCAGCGCGAAGTAGGCCAGCAGGAGTTGATGCGGCAGCCGCTGCCACCGCGAACGCCGGGCCATCCCGCGCGCCAGCGCATCGCGGGCGAAACCGATGTGCCGCGCCTCCTCCAGCACGTGAATCCGCATCAACTGCCGCACATGCGGCTGAACAGTGCTGTCGGCCATGGCTTCTCGTTGACCGCGATCGAGGATCTCCTCGATAAGCAGCGTGCCGGCGTAGACGACCGGACCGATCGGGAAGTGTTCGGCGACCCGCAGCTGCATCCGGTTGAGCGCCACCGGCCGATACGGCGGTATTCCGGTCTTGTCGATGAGCCGCGCGAACATGATCGAATGGCGCGCTTCCTCGCTCAGTTCGGTGAGCGCGTACATCGCATGCTGCGAGGTCGGGTCGCGTGCGACGATGCGCAGCAGATACTTGCTGAGCAGCCCCTCGGCGACGATCCCGAACGACAGCAGGCTCACCAATTCGTGTTTGCCGAGTTCGATCCGCTGCTCGGCAGTGAGCCGATCCCACAGCGGAGTGCCGTAGAGCGAGATCCGGTGTTCGGGCAGCCACGCCTTGTCCGGGGCCCACGGCTGCTCCCAGTCGATGTCGATATCGGCGTCGTAGAAGTGTTCCGCCGACGAGCGAAGCAGCCGCTGGGCCACGCGCTCGCGCCCGTCGAAACCGTCCCCCGCGAGATTGTCGGTGTGCTGTGTCATCGGCTTCACCGTTCTGCCGCTACGCCGCGGCCGGCGCGTTGTCCGTGCTCACCGTCGGCGCATTTGCCGACCGATGTGAGCGGTGGCACACTCGATATTACCTATTACTCATTGTCACGGCTATAGTGCGGCAGGACCTGACGCGCAGCTCGGAAAGGCGATCATGCGGCAACCCGATGCGGATTATCTGGGGCCGGCCGTCGTCGTGCTGGGCGATCGGGAGTTCGCCGTCCGAGTGCGGCTGCGCGGCCATCGCCAGCCGATCGACGGCATCTACCGCTGGTACGGACGCGTCGATCCGGATTCGGCGCTGGATGCGGCGGCCGGCAACCGGAAGCAGCGCGTCGAGTTGCGGACCACCGAAGGCGCCGCGAACGCGATCCTCGGTGATCGCGACTTCTGGGGGCGACTGCGGCTCGTCGGGCACAGCGCACCGCCGTACCGGATCTCGACAGCAGACGACCTCGACGCGAGGATGACCCGGTGAATCTCGCACGCCGCACCATGAACAATCCGGTCTTCGCCCTGCTCTACGAGCGGGCGTGGCGGCCGACCAGCTTTCTACTGGCCACCGGGCGCACCATGCAGGCCGATCGCCGTGACGCGGTGCGGACCTTGCGCCTCGACGCGGGCGATCGGGTGCTCGACATCGCTTGCGGGCCGGGCAATTTCACCCATTACCTGAGTGAACATATCGGCGCCGGATACGCGGTGGGCATCGATTTCTCGGTGCCGATGCTGCGGCAGGCCGTCGCCGACAACTCCGGCCCACGGGCCGGCTACGTCCGCGGCGACGCTCGCCGGCTTCCCTTCCCCGACAACAGCTTCGACGCGGTCTGTTGTTTCGGTGCGCTGTATCTGATTCCGAATCCGCTGACCGCCGCCGCCGAGATGATCCGGGTGCTCGCGCCCGGCGGTCGCATCGCGATCAGCACCAGTCACCGCCCGCAGGGCTGGGTGGGCGAGGTCTCGAGCGCGGTCGGCGGGGCGGGCGGGCTCCACGTATTCGACCTCGACACGTTCCCGAAACTGTTCGCCGAATCCGGGCTGGTGGATATCGTGCAGGAAGTGCACGGCCTGCTGCAGTACGTCAGCGCCCGGGCGGCCGACGCCGCCTGAAACAGACAGCGCCACAGTGATTTACACATTTTTCGCGCCCATCGATGTGCGCATTCACAATGCGTCGCCACGCGCCCGGCGACCGCTGCTCCGGTAAGCTCGCTCGCGGGAAACTCTCGGGCGGAAGGGGATCATCACGGTGCCGATTCCGGAGACCGGCCAGCATCTGGCGCGCGAGTTGTACGCCGCGGCAACAGGTTCCGGAGCGGAGGTGTTCGAGATCGCCGAGGACACCGCGCGCAATCTCGCGGCGGCCTGCGACCGTCTCGTCGAGGATCTCCATGCCGCTCGCAGCAGCGGCGCCGTACCGACGGCGGTGCGCGGCTTCGGCGAACTCGCCTCCGGCCGGTCCCTGGCGCGCGGATTCTCCCGCAAAGGAGGCGAATTCCTCGACACCGTCCTCTCGTTCCAGCAGACGGCACTGCTGTTCAAGGCCGCCTATCTGGCCGCGGGGAAACACTTCGACGAGGCCGAGGCCGCCAACCGCGCGGCGCTGGCGCTGATCCGGCCCGAGCCGGGAGTGTGAGGTGACCGACGCATCGCATGTCGATCCGCCCTTCGTCGCGGATCGGGAGGTGTACGGCTCCTACAGCCACCGGCAACTGTGGGAGCTGGTGCACGAGACACTGGATCCGGCCGCGCTCGGTGAGGCGGCCGCGGCCTGGCAACAGCAGGCCGACGCCGTCGCCGCGGCGTTCCGGACCTTCGCCGAGGCCACGCACGCCGAATTCGAGCATTGGTCCGGGCGAGCCCGCGCGGCGGCCGAACCCGCGACGGCGGCGTTCGTCGAACGAGGCGCCGCCGCGGCCGAGGTCTGCGCCCGGCTGCGGCAACTGCTGGAGGCCGATGCGGAAGCGGCGCAATCCATTCGGGACGCCCTGCCCGCGCCGCGGGCCTATGTTCCGCTGCCCGACCCGGTCGCCGAGGTGGTGCACGGCGGCGCCCGCCGGATGACCCACGACGTCGCCGCCGCCGCGGCCCTGGCCGACGCCCGCGACATCATGACCTTCCGCTACAACAGCACCCTGGTCGCCTCCGGTGACCGGGTGCCGCGCTTCGTTCCCGCACCCCGGCCGGATTCGGGTGGGGGTCATCCGTAGTGAAGTGGGTGCTGACGCCGGACGAGTTCGCCCACGTCTGGGCCACCGAAACCGATCTCGACCGCCGTCCCTATCCGGTGAACATGATCCCGGAATCCACCGTGCGCACCGAATCCGAATATGCCGCACTGGGTTTGCGCACCCGCTATGCGCGCAACACGGATCCGGATCTCACCGCCGCACTGCTGCTGTGCACGCGGCCGGACGCCACCACGATCACCGTCTCCGGCCGGCGCTCCACACCGGCGGACGAGCCGGAACTGATCCTCGCCTTCGCCGCCGTCGTCCACCGGCACGCCGGGCTGCTGATCGCGCGGCCCGACGCCGTCACGGTCGCCGTCTGCCACGCGCGCGGGGTGGGCGAACGGCTGGTGGCCGCGATCGGCTCGGCGCCGGCGGGCACACGCGGGCCGATGCGCGAACCGCAGCACGCGGTGCTCGACATCGGGACCGACGCCCATCCCGGCGGCGATATCGACACACCGCAGGATCCGGGCGCCGCCCGCTTCCGCCGCACGCTGCGCGCCCCGGTCGACGCGCGCGGATTCATCACCGTCACCGTCGCACCCGACAATCCCATGTCGCCGCCGACGCGGCATCGCACCTGGCTCGACATCACCGGCGACGGACGTTATCTGCTCACCACGGCCGCCGAGCTGGTGCTGACCCCGGTCGACGACGCCGAATTCGCCGCACAGTTGACGAGACTGGCCGGAATCGGCTGACTCACGGGCACGATCACCGCCCGGCTGTCGGGGCCGCCGACCATACTCGACGGTTATGGCGAAATCTCCGTGGACCGAACCGCCCACCACCGCGTTGCGAGCCGCCGGGGTCCGGCTCGATTCCTACGACCTGTCCGCGACGCCCGGATTCACCGGCGACAAGAAACTCGGTGAGCAATTGCTGCCCGAACGCGGCCAGGTGCTGTCGGAGCTGCAGGAGATGCTGTTCGCGAACGGCCGCTCGGGTGACCACCGCAACCTGCTGCTCATCCTGCAGGGTATGGACACCGCGGGGAAGGGCGGCGTGGTGCGCCACGTGATCGGCATGGTCGACCCGCAGGGGGTGCGGCATGCCGCCTTCGGCGTTCCCACCGAGGAGGAACGCCGGCACCACTATCTGTGGCGAATCCGCCACCGGCTGCCGGCCGGCGGTCAGATCGGCGTCTTCGACCGGTCCCATTACGAGGACGTCCTCGTGGTGCGGGTGCAGAACCTGGTGCCGCGCGAGGAATGGGAGTCGCGCTACGACGAGATCAATCGGTTCGAACGGGAAATCACCGAGGCGGGCACGACGATCGTCAAGGTCGCGATGTTCGTCTCGCTGGAGGAACAGAAGCGCCGCCTCGGCGAACGGCTGGAACGCTCGGACAAGTACTGGAAGTACGACCCGAGCGATATCGACGACCGCGCGCTCTGGCCCGACTATCAGCAGGCCTATCAGGACGTATTGGACCGCACCGATACCGACCACGCGCCGTGGTTCGTCGTTCCGGCCGACCGGAAGTGGTTCGCCCGCCTGGCCGTCACCGAACTGCTCATCGATGCGCTGGGTGGTCTGAAGCTGGGCTGGCCCGCGCCGCAGTTCGATATCGACACCGAGAAGGCGCGGCTCGCCGCGAGCTGATCGGCACGGAGACGCCGGTCACCACCGCGGATATTTCGGCCCGAATCTCGGGGATCTCTCAGGTTGACCGGGAATCATGTGGTGCCGAGTGTGCCTCGTGCGGCCGCCCGCCCGCGATGCGGCACCGCGACGGCGTGGCGGACGGCCCGTACGATCGCAGGCGGCGCCCGGCCGCACAACACCGATGTCGCACACCGACACGTAACACAGGAAAGGCGTGGTGAACTCCGAGGTGAGCAAGAATCCGCGTGGGAAGAACTCGCTGACGGCGGTGCGAGGCGGAGATCGCACGCGCACGATCCTGATTCAGGTGGGTGTCGCGGCCGTGCTGATCGCGCTCATTGCGGCCATCGGCATCAGCATCGCCGTCAAACAGTCCAACAAGAACGACACCGGGCCGGTGCCCTCGGTCGCCGCGCAGCCGGCCTCGCCCGACGCGGTCACCGGCTCGATCACCGACCAGGGCGAGATCAAGATCGGCAAGCCCGGCGCCAAGGTCGACATCCGGGTCGTCGCCGACCTGCAGTGCCCGGCCTGCAAGATGTTCGAGACCGCCAACGCCAAGGCCATCGAGGACGCGGTGAACGCCGGCACGGCCAGCGTGCGCTACAACATCATCGCGTTCCTGGATCAGTCCTCGGGCGGCACCCGCTACTCCTCGCGCGCGGCCAACGCCGCCTACTGCGTCGCCGGCTCCGACCCGACCAAGTTCCTGCCGTGGCTGACCACCATGTACGAGCAGCAGCCCCCGGAGGGCGGCACTGGCCTGCCCGACGAGAAGCTGGTGCAGATCGCCCAGGCCGCCGGCTACACCGATCCGGCCGTGGCCGAGTGCATCACGTCGGACAAGTACGACAAGTACGTGCAGAAGACCACCAAGGACGTGCTCAACAGCGGCATCAAGTCCACGCCGACGGTGTACGTGAACGGTAAGCAGATCACCAGCTCGCAGCAGCTGATGCAGCCCGACGGTCTGCGCCCGGTGATCGAGGCCGCGGCCAAGTGATCACCGTCCGGCCCCGCCCCGCGTGGTTACTCCTGCTCGGCACCCTGCTGGGCTGGCTGGCCGCGGTGACGTTGACGATCGAAGACTTCAAACTGCTGAAGGATCCGTCCTACCGGCCGTCGTGCAGCATCAATCCGATCCTGTCCTGCGGCTCGGTGATGGCGACCCATCAGGCGTCGGTGTTCGGATTCCCGAATCCGATCATCGGCGTCGCGGGATTCTCGGTGGCGGTCACCATCGCGGTGCTCGCGGTGGCCGGTGTCGGCCTGCCGCGCTGGTTCTGGGGCGGGCTGTGGATCGGCCTGGTCGCCGGGATGGGCTTCATCTTCTGGCTGATCTTCCAGAGCCTCTACCGCATCGGCGCGCTGTGCCCGTACTGCATGGTGGTGTGGACGTTCACGCCGGTCTGCCTGGCGGTCGTCACCGATCAGCTGTGGGGTGGGGCCCGCGGGATCATGGGCATCGTCGCGCAGTGGCGGTGGACGATCGTCGTGGTCTACTACGCGATCGTGCTGCTGCTGGTCTTCCTGCGCTTCCAGGACTACTGGCTCTCGCTGTTCTGATCAGTTGGGCGGGCCGGCGGCCAGCGTCACCGCGAGCGTGCGGTGCGTGCCGTCCGGCTCGACCAGATCCAGCCGGATCACCTCGTCCGGCCGGCGCACGTTGAGCGCTGCCTTGAGCGTCTGCGCCGAGGTGACCGGTGTGTCGTCGACCGCGACGATCACCTCGCCGGAATCGAGCCCGGCCGTGAAGGCCGGCAGCCCGTAGATCGCCACGTCCACCCGGGCGCCGGTGGGTTTGGCATCGGAGGTCAGGACACCGAGTGTCGCGGTGGGGCCGACGTGGACCGTATCGGTCGGAATGCCGGTGCGGATCTGGCGCACCACACTCAACGCCCGATCGATCGGCACCGCGTATCCGCTGGCCTGCCCCTGCTGCCGGGACAGTTCTCCCGAGGCGGCGGTCACCACGCCGATCACCGCGCCGGTCCGGTCGACCAAGGCGCCGCCGGACTGTCCGGAGACCACCGGCGCGGCCACCTCGATCATGCCGATCAACGCCTTGCGCGACAGATCGGCGGTATCGCGCGCCACGATCGAGGCATCCAGCGCGGTGACCGTGCCCGGTGTCGCGGTCGGGGAACCGGTTCCGCCCGCATTGCCGATCGCCAGCGCCTGATCGCCCACCCGGACCCCGGCGGAGCTGCCGATGCGGGCCACCGACAGCGACGCCGCCCCGCTCAGCGACAGCAGCGCGATATCGGCGTCGGAGTCGTAGCCGAGCACCGTCGCCGGATAGTGCCCGCCGTTGCCGAGATCGCCGACGGTGATGGTCGCCGCGCCCTTCACCACGTGGTGGCTGGTCAAGATCTCACCGTCGGGACTGAGCACGATGCCCGATCCGGCCGCGCCCATCCCGCTGGGCCGGATCGACACGTTGATGTTCACCAGTTCGGGTTCGACGGCCGAGGCCACCGCCGCGGGATCCATCGGCGGCACGGGCGGCCCGAACAGCGCCGAGGTGGAGTGGCCCGCGGGCACCGCCCACCGTGGCAGATCCCCGCGGTAGCCCAGGAATGCCGCGCCGACCAGGGCCATGACGAGCACGAAGACGACCGTCGACAGCCACCCGCCGCGAGCCGGACGCGATTGCCGGCCCGAATGCTGCTCGTCCATCGCCGCTCCCGATTCTGCATGCCCGGGGTGGGCTGGCGGAGTTTGTGCTTTTATGTGTACCAAATCGGCGCGGCGCCCGGTATCAGTCCTGCAATGCCGCCACCGCGAACATCAACGCGGCACCGGCGATCGTGCAGAACAGCACGGTGCGCGACGGGCGGCCCGAATGTGCTTCCGGCAGAATGTCACTCGTTGCCAGATACAGCAGGAATCCGGCGAAATATCCCAGATACAGGCCCGCGACGTCGGGAGGCACCCGGATCACCGTGCCGATGATCGCGCCCGCCACCGGCGCCAGCGCATCCAGGAACAGCAGGGTCAGCGCCCGCCGCCGGGCATTGCCGTACAGCGTGGGAATGGTGAAGGCGTTGAATCCGTCGGCGAAGTCGTGCGAGATCACCGCGATCGCGACCGAGATGCCCAGCGCCGTGCCGGCCTGAAATCCGACGCCGATGCTCAGACCGTCGAGCATGCTGTGGAAGATCAATCCCCCGGTGGCGACCAGTCCGACCGACGGGAAGTCGTGGGTGTGGCGGCCGAAATCCTGCTCGTGCCCGATGTGGATCGCCATCTCGCGTTCGATGATGTGAATGGTGAAGAAGCCGATCACGGCCGCCACGAGCACGCCTGGCACACCCGAGACGACCCGGTCGGATTCGGCCAGGGCATCGGGGATCAGGTCGAAGGCGACCACGCCGAGCATGATCCCGGCGGCCAGGCCGAGGATCAGCCGCTTGCGCTCCCCGATGCGCGCGGCCGCCAACCCGCCTGCCAGCGTCGAACACATCGATATCAACGCCAGCACGATCGCCACCGGATCAGCATCCGATATCGGCGCGAGCCCGCCGAGCACATCCGACCGGCGGGTCGCCGGTGGTAGGTATGGCCCCCGCTCCGGTCGCGTCGCTCCAGGCGGGTGGTTTGCGTAGGCATCCATGCGGGGGTAGGCATGAACGCATGACGACAGCTGCCGCGTATTCCGTTTCCGCGCCCGACGGCCGGTTCACCAAGACCACCATCGAACGTCGCGCACTCGGCCCGCACGACGTGCTGATCGACATCAAGTACGCCGGCATCTGCCACTCCGACATCCACACCGCCCGCAACGAGTGGCACGGCACCAAGTACCCCTGCGTCCCGGGCCACGAGATCGCCGGTCTGGTCGCCGCGGTCGGCCCGGAGGTGACCGAGTTCTCGGTCGGCGACCGGGTGGGCGTGGGCTGCATGGTCGATTCGTGCGGACAGTGCGAGCCGTGCCTGGCCGGTGAGCAGCAGTACTGCGTGCGCGGCGCCACCATGACCTACAACGGCGCCGTCCCGGAGGAGATCCAGGCCGGCGGCTACACCCTCGGCGGCTATTCCAGCCAGGTGGTGGTGACCGACGGCTTCGTGGTGAGCATTCCGGAGGGCATCGGACTGGACGAGGCCGCGCCGCTGCTGTGCGCGGGCATCACCCTGTATTCACCGCTGCGGCACTGGAACGCGGGCCCGGGCAAGCAGGTGGCGATCATCGGCATGGGTGGGCTGGGCCATGTCGGGGTGAAGATCGCCGCCGCGATGGGCGCCGAGGTGACGGTGCTGAGCCATTCGCTGAGCAAAGAGGACGACGGCCGGCGGTTCGGCGCGCACCACTACTACGCCACCACCGACCGCCAGATCTTCCGCGATCTGCGCAACCGGTTCGACCTGATCATCAACACCGTCTCGGCCGATCTGCCGATCGACACCTATATGCGTCTGCTGAACCTCGACGGCACCATGGTGATCCTCGGCCTGCCCGAGCAGCCGCTCGCGGTGCGCCCCTTCACCCTCACCGGCAACCGCCGGTCGCTGGCCGGGTCGAATATCGGCGGCATCCCGCAAACCCAGGAGATGCTGAACTTCTGCGCCGAACACGGCATCGGCGCGGAAATCGAGGTCATCTCCGCCGACCGCATCGACGAAGCCTACGAGCGCGTGGTCGCCAGCGACGTGCGGTACCGGTTCGTCATCGACGCCGCCACCATGTGAATTTCGAGGCGACGCCGGCGTCCGCGCGCTCGGCGTCGCCGCCGGAGGGCGAAACCGCGCCGTCCGCGGATGGCGGAACCGAGCCGTCGCAGGATGGCGTTCCCGCGCGGCCGGCGGTGCGGTGCAACAACTCCGCGAGATTGCGGCGCACCCGGCCCATCTGGGCGCGGCTGTGATCGTTGGTGTCGTATTCCACCTGCACCGTCAGCCGCTCCCCCAGGGTGAACGCGGTCAGCTTGGGCGGCATGCCGGGCCCCATGGCGAGCAGGTTGTCCCGCACCAGCCGCACCCCCTCGGGGAGGATATGGTCCGGCACCCGCCCGATGTTCGACAGCGCGATACTGGGCTGTTCCGCGAGTATCCGCGCGGTGGCCTCGTCGCGAATGTACCGGCCCGCCAACGCCAGACGCGCGGGGTCGCGGCGCTCCAGGGCCGCGCGGACGTCGGCGTGCACCACCCTGCCCAGTTCGAACGGATCGGCGGATTCGGCCACCGCCAGTAGCGTGCCCCAGCCGGAGGCGCAGTTGAGGACCGTCTCGTCGGGCAGCCACGGATCCACCGCGGCCCGCATATCGGCGGCATAGCCGCAGACCATCGGCAGTGCGCCCACGACGCCCAGTTCGGCCCGGACCGCGGCCAGCGCACACCCGCTCAGCAAGGCGTTCACCCCGATCCCGGCCGAGCGCGCCGCGGCGGCGAAGGCCGCGGTCTCCTCCGGTTCCAGCTCGATCCGCTCGGCGACGAACAGACCGCGCCCCGACCCCGCCGTGCCGTCGCGCGGCAATCGCGCGGGCGGCTCACCGATGATCGTGCGCATCGCCGCGAGCAGTTCGTCGACCTCCGCCCCGGAGACGACCGCGGCGAGGCGCTCGTCGACCGCTTGCGGCAGTTCGTGATTCGCGCGCACCGGCAGCGGCGCCCCGCGGCGATGCGCGGTGTAGCGCCGCCACATCTCGTCCAGCAGTGCGAAAGACGAACGGCCGTCGGTGATTCCGTGATGGACGACGAGCACGATGCGGGTCCGGTCGTCCTCGCGGAACACCCGCGCGAAGAACAAGCCCTCGTCCCACGGTTGCGGCTGGTTGACGAAGTCGACGTATTCGATGTCGCCACCGGGACTTTCGATGGCCGCGGGGCGATAGCCCTCGACATGGCGAAGTACCGGCACCCCGGCGTCGTCGAATCGGCGACAGCTGAGCAGCGGATGCTCGGCGGCCAGTTCGGCCAGCACCGTGCGCAGCAGTTCGGTGTCGAATTCCCCTTCCACGGTCGACCCGATGAACAGCGCCATCCCGCCGACCGGCACGGAACCGAAGGTGGCGTGTTCCTGGAAGTAACCCGACTCGAAGGGCGATATCGGACGTTGCGTGACCATCTGGCACCTCTCGGACGATTCGGAGATCACACGGAGAACCATACAGCCGTTTCAAACACTTGTCACAAACATTTGTTTGAAACATTCGTCAGCGGGCGCTTGCTACCCTGCCGACGTGGGAACACGTGAGGATCTGCTCTCAGCGGCCAAACACTGCCTGGCCGAACGCGGCTACGCCCGGACTACGGTGCGTGATATCGTCGCCGCCTCGGGCAGCAATCTGGCCGCGATCAACTACCACTTCGGCACCCGCGACAACCTGCTCACGCAGGCCATGATCGAATCGTCCGCCGAGGCCGTACAGCAGATCCTCGACGCGCTCGCCGAGAGCAGCGAACCGCAACCGGCGCAGCGGCTGCTCACCTTCCTGGGGCGTCTGACCGCCACGTTCACCGAGCAGCGTGCGCTGTGGGCGGCCAATATCGAGAGTCTCGCGCAGGCATTGCATTCCGGTGAGGTGAAGGCCGACATCACGACCAAACAGCGCGAGGGCAAAGTAGCACTGACCCGAATGTTGTTGCCCGACAGGGATATCGAGGACGACGACGGCGGCCCGATCGGTGTGCTGCTCTGGACGCTACTCGACGGCCTGCTCGTCCAGTGGCTGCTGGACCCGAAGTCCGCCCCCTCGGCCGAGCAGCTCGTCGCCGGTCTGCGCACCCTCGCCCCGATGCTGTAGCCGCCGGCCCGGGCGCGGCCCGCATCCGGTCATCCGCGCCCAGGTCCCGGCGAACGTCACGCGCCGAGAACCACCCGAAGCACAGTGCCCGTTCCCGTGGTGACCAGCAGCGCGCGATCGTCGGTGGGGACCTTCGCGACCGAGGTGGCCGGCACGCCGAGGTCGGCGACCGCGCAGACCCCGCCGGTGGCCGGGTCGACGCGGACCAGACGACCGGTCGTGGTCGCGACGTACAGCATGCCGTCCGGACCCATGGTGAGATCGTCGGGCAGGGCGGTCAGCGGGAGCGCCCCGACAGTGACCGAAGCGACGGTCGTCTGCGACTGCGGAGCATCGACGGGGATGCGGACGATGCGACCGTCGAGGCTCTGATAGAGCGTCGCGTAGAGCGAATCACCCTGCAGCACAATGCCGTTCACCCCGGCTACCGCGGCGCGCGCGGTCCAGTCGGCGTCGACGGAACCGCCGGGCCGCACCTTCACCACTCCGTGTGCCGTATCGGCGACGTACAGATTGCCCGCGCCGTCGAAGGCCGCACCGTTGGCCATGCGGAGACCGGAGACGTAGACCTGCGGCGCCGGATGGTCGGCGCCGGGATCGAACCGCACGACGCCGGAGGAATGCGCCCCGGGCAGCAGTCCGGCCGACGAGTCACCGAAAACCACGTACAGCGCACCGTCGGGACCGAGCCGGACCGCACCGGGCGCGTCCACGGGCACCTCGGCGGTCACGTGCCCGCCGGAGTCGTAGCGCTGCACCACATTTCGGAAGACGCGCGAGACCCAGAGGTTCCCTCGAGCGTCGTAGCCGAGGTTCTCCGCGAAATCGAGCAGCGGGGCCTGGGCGGGCAGCAGCTGTTCCACCGACGAGGCCGGGCAGCCGGGCGCCTCGGCGTGAACCGGAGCGAGCGCGGACGGAAGAACGGCCGCAGCGCTGATCCACACTGTCGCGAGAACGCCCGCACTCGCGAGATGTCCGACGGGCCCGTGCGCACCGCCCCGGCCGCGCCGAGAGATCCGTCGCCGGCCACGGCGCGCACCCCGTGGGAACGAACCACCCATCACGGTCCTCCTGCCGTTCGCCGCCATACCGCGCAACCGTCTTCGCGGCGGGCATCGACGCCATCCCCGGTTCGCGGGTCCGGCCGAATCCTACGTGCCGTGATCCGGACACGCCCAGGCTCACGAATACCGAGCACCCCGCTCAGGAGCCGGCCGCATCACAGCGGAGCAGGTGGCGAGCGACCGACACGCGGTCGTCGGGCGCCGAGTAATCTGTAATCGCCTGTGTACCTTCATATTCGGCGGAAGCACTGCACTGCCTGTGCGCCCCGCCCGGACCCGCCGGCCCCGGCCGCGATTCGCTACCTCCGAACTCCGCTCCCGACCGCCGCACACAGCGTAAGGTCGACCCTGGAACCGGGCCCGGGACGGTCTCTGCCGCTATAACCGCAGGTCGGCCCCGTCCGGATCCGTGTCGGTGTTCGGCAACCGTGCTGGAGGTCCTCGCGTGCCCGACCGTGAATCGTTCGACTACATCATCATCGGAGCGGGGAGCGCGGGCTGCGTCCTCGCCCATCGCCTCACCGAGGACCCCCAGGTCTCGGTCCTGCTGCTGGAGGCCGGTCCCGACGACCGGGCCGACGAGATCAAGATACCGGCGGCGTGGGGGAAATTGATTCGCACCCAATGGGATTGGCGCTACGAGACCACACCGCAGAAACATCTCGGCGGCCGGCGCGCGTACTGGCCGCGGATGAAGGCGCTGGGTGGATGCTCGTCGATGAACGCGATGATCTTCATCCGCGGCAACCGCGCCGACTACGACGGCTGGCGGCGCGACTTCGGCGCGGTCGGCTGGAGCTACGAGGACGTCCTGCCCTATTTCCTGCGGTCGGAGACCAACACCGGCCTGCGTTCGCCGTATCACGGCACCGACGGCCCGTTGCACGTCGAGAACCGCCGCTACACCCACGAACTGACCGATGCCTGGATCGCCGCGGCCGCGGCCGCGGGCATTGCCCGCACCGACGATTTCAACGGCGCGACGCAGGAGGGCGTGGGCCGCTACCAGGTCACCCATCGCAACGGCCGCCGCTGGTCCACCGCCGACGGCTATCTGCGCCCGGCGCTGGACCGGCCGAACCTGACCGTGCGGACCGAGGCGCACGCCACCGCGCTGGTGCTCGACGGGACCCGCGCGGTCGGCGTGACCTATCGCCGCCACGGCAGCGAGCACACCGTGCATGCCGAGGCCGAGGTGCTGCTCTCCGGCGGTGCGGTCAATTCGCCGCAGCTGCTCATGCTCTCCGGTATCGGGCCCGCGGCGCACCTGCGCGAACTGGGCATCGAGGTGGTGGTGGACCTGCCCGGCGTCGGCGAGAATCTGCACGACCACCCGGTGACCCCCATCCTGTGGCGCACCCGCGGCGTCTCCGATCTCGCCGATTTCGAGACCCCGTTGCGGCTGGCGCAGTGGCAGGCGCTCGGCCGCGGGCCGCTGACCTCCAATGTCGGCGAGGGCGGCGGATTCGTGCGCACCCGGGAGGGACTCGAAGGTCCCGACATCCAATACCACGTCGCGCCGACGGCGTTCTACGACAACGGTTTTCACGAGAACATCGCGCCGATGTTCACCGCCGGGCCGACGCTGGTCGACGTGCACAGCCGCGGGCGGCTGCGGTTGCGGTCGGCCGATCCGCTGTGGAAGCCGGAGATCGATCCGGCCTACTTCTCCGACCCGCGCGATGCGGATGCCCTGCTCGCGGGCTGCCGGCAATTGCTCGAGATCGCGCGGCAGCAGCCGCTGGCCGCCCATCTCGACAGTTCCTACCTGCCCGAACGCGCCGACCGGATCGACGAGGACGGCTGGCGGGCCCACATCGCACGCTGGACCCAGACGCTGTTCCACCCGGTCGGCACGTGCGCCATGGGCAGCGGCGAGACAGCGGTGGTCGACCCCGAACTGCGCGTCCACGGCGTCAGCGGACTGCGCGTGGTCGACGCCTCGGTGATGCCCCGCATCGTCCGCGGCAACACCAATGCGCCGACCGTCATGATCGGCGAGAAGGCGGCCGACCTGATCCGCGGCCGCACCCCGTCGTCCAGCACCGGCACCGCTACCAAGGAGGCCACCCGATGACGACCGTGAACGAGATCGGTGAGATCGATACGCACGCCACCTTCGATGTGCACGATCCCGGCACCGGCGAGGTGGTGGGCACCTACCCCATCCACACCGAGGCCGATATCGAGGCGGCGGTGGCCCGCGCCCGCACGGCATACGAGTGGTGGTCGAGCCTCGACTACGGCGAGCGGGCCCGGCGCCTGGCCGGATTCGCGGGACTGCTGGCCCGCCGGATGCGGCAGCTGGCCGCGGTGATGCACGACGAGACCGGCAAGCCGTATTCCGATGCCGCGCTCGAGGTGGCGCTGAGCCTGGACCATCTGAAGTGGGCGGGCCGCAACGCTCCGAAGGTGCTGGGCCGCAAGAGCGCTCGGGTGGGGCTGCTCACGATCAATCAGGCGGCGTCGGTGGAGTACAAGCCGCTCGGCGTCATCGGCGTGATCGGCCCCTGGAACTATCCGGTGTTCACACCGCTGGGTTCGATCGTGTACGCGCTGGCGGCGGGAAATGCCGTGGTGTTCAAACCCAGCGAATACTCCCCCGGCGTCGGCCGCTGGCTGGTCGACATGTTCGCCGAGGTCGTGCCGGAACAGCCGGTGCTGCAACTGATCACGGGCGAAGGGGCGACCGGTGCGGCGCTGTGCCGATCGGGCGTGGACAAGATCGCCTTCACCGGCTCCACGGCGACGGCCAAGAAGGTGATGGCCGCCTGCGCCGAGAGCCTCACGCCGCTGGTCGCCGAATGCGGCGGCAAGGATGTGCTGCTCGTCGACGCCGACGCCGATCTGAACGCCGCGGCCGACGCCGCGCTGTGGGCCGGAATGGCCAATGCCGGCCAGTCCTGTATCGGCACCGAACGGGTCTACGTCCACGAGCGCGTCTACGACACCTTCCTCGACACCTTGGTGACGAAGGCGAAACAGCAACGCGCGGGCAATGATCCGGGCGCCAAGATCGGCCCCATCACGATGCCGAAGCAACTCGACGTGATCCGCCGCCACATCGAGGACGCCGTCGCGCGCGGCGGCCGGGCACTGACCGGCGGCGCCGACACCATCGTCGGACAGGTGGTGCAGCCCACCGTGCTGGTCGACGTGCCCGAGGACGCCCCGGCCGTGACCGAGGAAACCTTCGGGCCCACCCTCACCGTCGCGAAGGTGCCCGATATGGACACCGCGATCGCCCGCGCCAACGACAGCCGCTACGGCCTGTCCGCGGCGGTGTTCTCGAAGGCGCGCGGGCGGGAACTGGCCGATCGGCTGCGTACCGGAATGGTCAGCGTCAACGCGGTTTTCACGTTCCCGCAGATTCCGTCGCTGCCCTTCGGCGGTGTGGGCGACTCCGGCTTCGGCCGCATCCACGGCCCCGACGGACTGCGTGAATTCACGTACGCCCACGCCGTCGCGCGGCAGCGCTTCCCCTCGCTGCTCGCCCTGACGACCTTCGACCGCACACAGAAGGCCGACGACACCATGGCGACACTGATGGCGCTGCTGTTCGGCCGGCACTGATTCGCACAGCACGAAGGCCACGTCCGGCGCGAAGCCGGGCGTGGCCTTCGCCCCTGTACCACCTGTGCGTGGTCTACTTCTCGGTCTGCTCGTGCAGCGCCTTCTTCGCGGCCTGCTGCGCGGCGTCGACCTGCTTTTCGAACTTGCCGCCGGTCTGCTTGTCGACCAGATCGCCGACCTTGTCGATCACCGGGTCGAGTTTGTCGGCATTCTTGGCCGCCAAGTCGGCCGCCTTGCCGGCGGCATCCTTGAGCTGGTCGAACATACCCATGAGCGGTTCTCCTGATCTCGAAACAGTAGTCGTAGGCTAACGCACTCGGGGCGAGCGAATCTTCGGCAACAGCTGTGAGTTTCGCCCGGGTGGCGAACCACCCGGGCGATGCGGATTGCGCAGCGGCAGGAGCTATTCGGCCGCTTCGGCGCGACGCCGCACCCGGCGGGCGGCGGCGACCATATTGCGCAGCGAAGGATCCAACTGCCAGTAGTGGCGGGTCTTCAAACCGCCGTCCGGATTCGCCCACAGCCGCTGCGGGGTCACGGCTTCGGCTGCGGCGGTGAGCAATTCGTCGATCTCGTCGATATCCGGAATCCGCGCCGAACGGCTCTCGTACACACCCGGGCCCACGCCGTGGCTCAGGCCGTGCCCTTCCTCGACATCCTCGGTCAGCGCCTTGAGCACCCATTCCAGCGAGCGGGTCGCGACGATGGCGGTGACGTCGGCGTCGAGTTCCTCGATGGCACGCACGATTTCGGAGCGGGCCGAATAGGCGATATGGGTGTGGATCTGGGTGTCGGGCCGAACCCCGGAGGTCGCCAGCCGGAACGCGTTGACCGCCCAGCGCAGATATTCGGTGCGCCCGTCCGGCCGCAGCGGCAGCAACTCGCGGACCGCCGGTTCGTCGACCTGGATGATCGCCACGCCGGCCTTCTCGAGATCGGCCAGTTCGTCGCGGATCGCGAGCGCCACCTGATCGGCGGTCTCGTACAGCGGCTGGTCCTGGCGCACGAACGAGCGCGCCACCATCGTCACCGGACCGGTCACGATGCCCTTCACCGGCTTGTCGGTGAGCGACTGCGCGTAGGTGATCCACTCCACCGACATCGGCTTCGGCCGCGACACGTCGCCGTAGATGATCGGCGGCCGCACACACCGCGATCCGTAGACCTGCACCCAGCCGAAGTGGGTGGTCGCGAAACCGTCGAGCAGTTCGGCGAAGTACTGGATCATGTCGTTGCGTTCGTGCTCACCGTGCACGAACACGTCGAGGCCGATGTCTTCCTGCAGGCGGATGGTCGACTCGATCTCGGCCTCGATCCGCTTGCGGTACTCCTCGTAGGACAGCCGGCCTTCGCCGAGGTCGTAGCGGGCCTGGCGCACCGCGTCGGTCTGCGGGAAGGAGCCGAGCGTGGTCGCCGGAACCAGCGGCAGATTCAGCCGCTCCCGTTGCGCCTTCGCGCGCACCTCGTACGGTTCACGCTCGCGCATCTGCGGCGTGACGGCGTAAACCCGTTGCCGCACAGCGTGTTTCTGCTTGAAATGCACCGACGTCGGGCGCTTCGCCCACTTCGCCGCGGTCTCGCCGCCTTCCCCGCCCCGATGCACTTCGGTCAATGCCTTCGCCAGCGAAACAACCTCGAGCACTTTCTGTTTCGCGAATGCGAGGCGGTCGGCGACATTGCCCTCGATGTCGTATTCGACCAACAGGTCGTAGGGCACGTGCAGCAGCGTGGTCCCGGTGGACACGACGAGGTCCGGGCACACCTTCGACAGCGCGTTGAGGTATTCGAGGGTGACCAGCCGGTCGGCACGCCAGACGTTGGTGCCACTGATCACGCCGGCGTAGAGCCGCTTGCGCCGGATTCCGGGAATCTCGGCGAGTTCCTCGGGCCGGGTGCGGTGGCCGGCCAGATCGAGCCCGATCGCCTCCACCGCGGTACCCGCCAGAATCCGCACGGCCTCACCGAAATCGCCGTACTGGCCGGTGACGAGGATGCGCGGACGCAGCGCGGCCGTCGACAGTCGCTGGTAGGCACGCTCGAACGCGGCCAATTCCTCAGGCGTGCGTTCACTGGTGAAGCACGGCTCGTCGAACTGCACACAGGTGGAACCGCGCTTGGCCAGGATCTCGAGCAGCTGCTCGTAGACCGGCAGCAGCTTGTCCAGCAGGGTCAGCTTGTCGAATTCGGTCTCGCCCGGCACCTGCCCGGCCTTGGACAGCAACAGCAGCGACAGCGGGCCCAGCACCACCGGCCGCAGTTCGATGCCGCGGTCCATCGCCCGGTCCCACTCCTCCAGCAAAGCCTCGGGGTGCAGCGAGAATTCGGTATCGGCGTCGAGTTCGGGCTGACGGTAGTGGTAGTTGGTGCCGAACAGGCGAACCAGCTCCAACGGCGGCAGATCCGGCCGGCCGCGCGCCATCAGGAAGTAGAAGTCGAGCGGGTGCAACTCCTCGCGATACGGCTCGAACCGCTTCGGCACCGCGCCGAACAGCAGCGCGTTGTCGAGGATGTGGTCGTAGAAGGAGAAGGTGTTACCGGGTACCTGCGTCAGTCCGGTCGCGGCCAGCTCGGAGAACTGGGTGTCCTGGATGTCGCGCCCCACCGCGAGCAACTCCTCGCGCGAGAGGGTGCCGTGCCAGTACGACTCCAGTGCACGCTTGAGCTCCCGGTGCGGACCGATCCGCGGATAACCCAGGATGCTCGATCCGAAACCGTCGGTGACGTTGACCATGAGCGGGACTCCCTTTCGAGCTGCGGTCGAGGACCTTCTCCGCAGCCTATGCCTGTGTTGGTTGGCCTACGCTTCGCTCCGGCGGGTTCGCGGCACCCAGGGCTCGTCGTTCGGGCACCGCCGCTTGCTCTTTCGTCGCCTACGCAGCGGCACCCGAACGCCGCGCCGACCGGCTCCGAGAAGCCCGATCGTCAG
>NZ_LZMK01000020.1:0-1373 GCF_001665865.1 Nocardia sp. 852002-20019_SCH5090214
GCGGGCACCGGGAAAACCACCGCCATGCGCGTGCTCGTCGACGCCTGGCGCGCCTCCGGCGGAACACTTCTCGGCCTCGCGCCCGAGGCCGCCCCCGCCGCGATCCTCGCCGAAGCCACCCGCGCACGCGTGGAGACCGTCGACCGACTCCTGCACATCCTCGACCGACACCGACCACACCACGACACCGACGGGGTGCGGACAGCCGACGATTTCCCTGCCTCCGTACCGATGTGGATCCACCAAATAGACGAGCAGACGCTCGTCATCGTCGACGAGCACATCAAACTGTCGGATCGAAAGCGGCTGCAGCTGTTCGAATTCCTCACCGCCCGCGGCGCCACCATCCGCTGCGTCGGCGACGACAAACAACTGCCCGCCATCGACGCCGGCGGCGCCGGAATCGACACCACCCACCGCCCCGACACGATCACCCTGACGCACGTGGTGCGCTTCGCCGACACCGCCGAAGCCACCGCCGGGCTCCAACTCCGAGAAGCCGACCCTGCCGGGTTCGGCTTCTACCTCGACAACCAGCGCATCCATTCCGGCAGCGCGGCCACCATCGCCGACAAAGCCTACGGCGCCTGGTTCGCCGACCAGCACGCCGGACGCGAAGCCATCATGCTCGCCCCGACCCACGACATCGTCACCGATCTCAACCGCCGCGCCCGCACCGACCGCCTCGCCCGAACCCCCGAAACCCCCTCGGCGGCGACGGTGTTGGGCGACGGATTGACCGCCTCCGTCGGCGACATCATCTGCACTCGGCGCAACAACCGGCACGTGCGACTCGGTGACACCGACTGGGTGCGCAACGGTTACCGATGGCGCATCGACACCGTCCACCCAGACGGCAGCCTCACCGTCACCCACTTACGCCCCGGCGGAAAACCAGGCGCCGCCACCGTTCTGCCACCCGAATACGTCGGCGTCCACGTCCGGCTGGGCTATGCGATGACGATCGATTCCGCGCAAGGAACCACCGCCGACACCTGCCATACCGTGCTCACCGGCAGCGAGTCCCGCAATCAGCTCTACGTCGCGATCACCCGCGGCATCCACGCCAACCACCTCTACGTCCCCACGACCATCGACGCCAGCGAACTGTCGTTCTGGACCGAACCCGCCATGCTTCCCCAAACGGCAGTCGAAGTCCTGCAACACATCCTGGCCCGCGAGGCCACCCACACCAGCGCCCACACCGCACTACGCGACGCCCTCGACCCGCACCGTCGGCTCGGTCGCGCCGTCGATGTCTACCTCGACGCGATCGGTGTCGCCACCGAACACGCTCTCGGCGCCGACGCCCTCACCCGCCTCGACCACGACGCCGAAACACTGCTGCCCGGCCTCACCGACGCCCCCGCCTA